>JAEWIG010000162.1 GCA_023387295.1 Bacillota bacterium
ATACGGTGATTCATCTTTTTCAAGGCAATATAATAAAAATAGATGAATAAAATTCAAATCCTCAACAGATAATCCACTCTTTACAAAAGGATTGATATCGATGGTGCGAATCTCTACATATTCAATCCCATTGTTAAGTAAACTTTCAGCTGAGTATGGTCCTTTACTTTTTAAGCGAATTTGTGAATATAATTCCCTTATATCTTCAATCACGCCTTTATCCATGTAGGAAGTTATAGAATTCACATATTGATCTATGGAAGAATAATCGAGTGTTATGAATTCTTTGTTTTGGTAACCACAGAGACTATTTCTGTATGAGATTGCTTTTTCGTTAGAGTACGTTTCCTCCGAAATTTCTTGAAGTGCTTCTACACATTGTTGCTCATATGTTTTATGAATGCTATTAGCAGCACCAAGAAAATAGACTAAGAGCCAATGATAACGTAAATAGTTACGAGTTAGTTTTAAGTATAGTGTTTGTTTAAAATCATGTAGCGATATTTGTTTCTTAGTTTTGTTATATAACGTTTGTATCAATTTTTCACCTAAAGAGAAATTGATATGGATACCTGAGATTAGTTGTTTTTTTCCGCCATATTTTTGTTCTAAATACTCCCGATAACGTTCATCTTTTCCATGATTAGAAAACGTGGCAATTGGAATATCTTGATTTTCTGGCGTAACAGCAGGCATAGACTGTGGCCAAATAAACTCATCCTCCAGTTCCGATACAGCAATATTATACAAAGAATCTAAAAAATCAGTGACTTCACTTGTATTATGAAAGACGGGTGTGACAAGTTCCAATTGACTTTCCGAAAAATCCGTAGTGATATATGGATTTTCTTTTTTATCGCCGAAAACTTGAGGGTGCTGAGTTAAAGAAAGGATGCCACCCGCAGTAACGCGTAATCCTTCTCTTTCAATCCCGAAGTTAGCATCTAATATTTGCTGATTTGAAAGGTTAGAAAACAGGTTAAATTTCATGTCGGTATTTCCTCCTATAGATAACGTTAAATATGACAAGCGACAATATGCCTTTTATGAAAGAAGAAATGGCAATACTCCACCAAATACCGTTTAACCCGAGTACAGGCATAAGGAGCAGTGCTAAAGGTATGCGGATAAGCGTAAATACAATGGAAATAACTGATGGGATTTTTGGAAGTCCTATACCCGTATAAATACCATTGCAGATAATCTCCATAGCCATAAATATTTGAGATAAGCCAATAATTTGTAAATAGGATGATGTAATAGCAATAGTTTCAGTATCCTTTGTAAATAGTTGAGCTAATTCCTCAGCAAAGGAGATAAAGATTATGCTAGTAAGAAGTGCATAAGAAATCCCTAAAAGTAAACTTGCACGATATCCTTTTAAAATTCTAAGATATTTTTTTGCACCGAAATTTTGACCAATAAAGCTACTGACCGCACCGTTTAAACTTCCCATTACAATAAAAGTGACTGATTCAATTTGTAGACCAATTTTTTGTGCAGCAACTGCGTCTGTTCCGTAAGAAGCAATTAATTTAGCCAAAATAATGTTAATTACGGTGAAGAGTACACGTTGTGTTGACATTGGGATACCTAGTCTTATAATGTCTAATACCTTATGGGTATTAATTTGAATAATGTTTCTTTGAAAAAATACATTTCTGGCTAGATATACAAATGAAATAAACATCAGAACTTGCGCTATTAATGTGGCAATTGCGGCTCCAATTACTCCACATTCTAGTGTATAGATAAAAATTGGATCAAGAATGATATTGAGTATAAGCCCGAAAGCACTGATATAGAAGCTCTGTTTATTGTTTCCGAAACTACTGAACATTCGAATGAAGAATGTGTTGAAATAAGAAAAAAACAGCATAAATCCAGATACCGCTAAGTATTGATAGGCATTGGATTGAACCGCATCATTTTGTAAGTCCAAAAAGTCTAAAAGTTGATTTCCGAAGAATATGAATCCGAGTATCGTTATAATTCCAATGAGAAAGTTCAAAAGCAATGAAATTCCGATATAGGAGGTGCTTTCTAAATCATTTTTACTTCCCATCGCATGAGCAATTTTTATCCCTCCGCCAACAACAATCATTGCTTGAATCGAATAGCCTAAGTTAATAAAAAAACTTGCAGATCCCACAGATGCGATAGCGTCAGGTCCAAGTCCACCAACAAAGAGCATATCAATAAAGTTATATAGAAATTGAAGCAATGAACTTCCTATTAAGGGTATAGATAAGAGGGTAATAACAGAAAGTTCCTTCCCAGAAGTTAAATCAATTTTTTTCATGAGTATTCCCCTAAACATGTAAAATAAAAAAGAGATAATATAAGTTAATACTTATATTACAGGTAATTACTTGCAACTTGCAAGTAATTGTTTTATATTCAAAATAATACTTGTAACTTACAATGGAATCAAGGGTACTTAGATAAGAGGTGATATGTGATGGAACAAAATTTACGAGAACTTTTTCAAGTGTTTAGTCGACGATTTGGTTTTTTAAATAAAGATTGCTGCCAGGCATGTGGACATAATATATCTCTTGTACAGAGTCATATTCTCTATGAGATTGAACATCAACATCAACCATCCATGCAACAAGTTGCGGAAAGCTTAGGCACAGACATCACAACATTTAGTAGACAGGTTCAATCTTTAATCAAAATAAATCTAATTTCGAAAAAACCTGATCAAAAAGATCGAAGAATTTCCATTTTAACACTTACAGAAGAAGGAAAAGAAGTGGCAAAAAGCATCAATCAACAAATGAATCAGTATTTAGAAGAGGTTTTCTCTAACATGAGTAAAGAAGATAAAGAAATGGTTGTACGTTCTATCCAGTTGCTGAATAACAGTATGAAAAAAGCAAGTAAATGCTGTACCACACCGATTGGGTGAGTCAATTTGAGCCTAAATTATTTACATCTCGTACAAATAAATGTTATTTTATCAAAGGAATAACTATGAGTGTAAATGAAGGAAGGAATGAAAATAAACATGCACATCACGAATGAAGCGCGTGACTTGTTGAAGCAAGTGCTACAGGAGCGTAATTCAGCAGGCATCAGAATTTTTTTTGCAGGATATGGCTGAAACGGTCCCCAATTGGGAATGGCTCTGGATGAGCCAAAAGAAGAAGATAAAATTACCATGATCAACGAGATTCAAGTAGCAATTGAGCCTTTAATTGAAGAGGAAATTGAAGACCTAGTTGTTGAATATGATCAAAGGAGAAATACTATCGTATTAAGTGGCAATGACGATTGCTAATCACATAGTTCTTTTATAAGTCTCTAGGAAAAAAGGATTGAGACAGCTTAAAGCTGTCTCATCACTTTTTAATGAATAGCTGATTTAAATTTACTTCCACTCGCCTCTTGTGTATCCATAATCGTTGTAAACGCTTGAGGGTCAATTTCTCCAACTATGCTTTTCAGCTTTGAAATTTCTAAACGTGTGACAACGACATAGATGACTTCTTTGTCATTATCCTTTATCCCGCCTTTACCGTAAAGCTTTGTGACACTTCGTCCGAGGCGTTCAATAATCGCAGCAGAAATCTCCTCATAAGCATCAGATACAATAATGGCAGCCTTCGTGTCGCCTTCAAATCCTTGAACGACCGAATCAATCATTTTCGAAGCAATGTAATAGGCAAGAATAGAGTACATTGCTTGCTCCCATCCTAATACAAACCCTGCCCATCCAAAAACGAAAACATTAAAGAACATGACAAATTCACCTATGGAAAAGGGGAGCTTTTTTGTCAATAAGATACCAAGAATCTCAGTTCCATCTAATGCACCACTGTTTCGGATAACAAGTCCAACTCCTGCGCCTAATAATAATCCACCGAAGACAGTCGCTAATAATGGCTCATCTGTAAACGGTTTTAAATAATGTAGTTGTGATTCGACAATCGCTAAAGCAACAATACTAAAAAGGGAGGAGAAGGCAAACGTTTTTCCTATGTATTTATATCCTGAAAATAAAAAAGGAATATTAAAAAGGAAAACGAGAATCCCAAAATTAATATTTGTTAAATGATTCACAATTAATGAGATGCCGATAATGCCTCCATCGATAATTGAGTTAGGAATTAAAAATAACTCAATGGACAAGGCAGCTAATGTGGCTCCAATTAATAGCATGATGTAACGAAAGATAATATGTTTTTTACTTTCTGCCCGATGATTTTTAACCATAATACACCTTCCTAACATTTATCTAAAAAATATAATAGCAATATTAAGTTTAAAAAATCAAATAATAACCAGCTTGTTCTGCTGAATCCGACGACGATTAAATTTTTTTAACAGAAAAGACACTTCATTCCAAGCGCCTTTTCTGTTAAATCCAGGTTCATGCTTAAGTTAATGAATAGACTTCTTCTTAAAGCGACCGCCTCTAACCTCTGAAATATTGGATACAGCTAAAAATGCATTCGGATCAAGTTCTTCGACAATTGTTTTTAATTTAGCCTCTTCCAGTCGGGTAATAACACAGAAAATAACTTTTTTGTCATCACCTGTGTACGCCCCCTCGCCGCTTAAGTAGGTTACACCGCGGCCAAGCCTAGCTAAAATGGCTTCTCCAATTATTTTATGATTATCACTAATAATCCAGGCTGATTTGGACTCATCAAGTCCTTGAATGACAATATCAATCGTTTTATAGGCGATAAAGTATGCGAGAACAGAATACATCGCTCGGTTCCAGCCGAACACAAACCCAGCAGTCGTGAAAATGAAAATATTGAAAAACATAACAATTTCGCCAACAGAAAAAGGCAGCTTTTTATTAGCGAGAATCGCTAATATTTCTGTACCGTCTAAAGAGCCCCCATACCGAATGACGATTCCAACCCCAGCCCCTAGAACGATTCCTCCAAATACCGTCGCAAGGAGCGGATCCTTCGTGAAAACAGGAACATCGTGAAGAAGTGTAGTCGAAATAGATAGGACTGTAATTCCTAATAGTGTAGAAAGTGCGAAGGTTTTGCCAATTTGTTTATAACCAATATAGAAAAAGGGGATATTCAAGATGAAGATAAATAATCCGAGATTTATACCAGTTAAATGAGATAACATGATTGAAATTCCAGTTATCCCACCATCTAAAATTTTGTTTGGAACAAGAAATTCCTCAATTCCAACTCCCATTAAGATTGAACCTAGGATAATGAAAAAAATCATTTTTACCACTTTTATTTTTGAAATACCTTTATGAGAAACATGTAAAACAAATTCGTCTGATGTTGGATTCATACGCTTTCCCCCAAATTGTTTAGTATATAGATGGCAGCAGTGCTAACTTTTATATTTATTATTATATCATTTTATTGATTATTCCTAGTTATGAATGATCTGAGATTTGTCAAAATGGACAAATTTTCAGGAAGAAAGTGATAAAAGTTTTGAATCAAGAAGGAATTCAAAGAAAAAAATAGAACTTTTATCCTATAATGCAAATAAAAAATAGGAGTGATTGGTCTTGCAACAAGATTTGAAAGTGTTAATTTGCGATGATTCTGCATTAATTAGAAAGAAGTTCCGAAAAATTTTAGAGGTTTGTCAATTCAAGCATATAGAAGAAGCAGAAAATGGTGTGGTAGCGATTGAAAAAACGAAAGAGCTTAAGCCGGACCTAATTTTTATGGATATTGTTATGCCTGAAAAAGACGGCATTGAAGCATTAAAAGAAATTAAAACTGATTTTCCAGACATAAAAGTCACTATGGCTTCCTCTGCTGGGACTCAATCCCATCTTAAAAGAGCGCTTGAGCATGGTGCCTATGATTTTATTCAAAAGCCAGTTACCCTTGAAGCCGTAACTGCATTAATTGAAAAAATCATTACGGAAAAGAAAGAGGGTAGTGCACATGTTTAGTCAATATTTCGGACACTACTTATTGAACAATGGTCTGCTAACTTCTGAGCAGCTACAATCAGCCTTAGAGCTTCAAAAAACAACCCATGTGAAATTTGGCGTAATCGCTGTGGATGATGGACTCTTAACATCAGCACAGGTCGAAGAAATCCATGAAAAACAAAAGGAACAAGACAAACGGTTTGGTGAAATTGCGATCGAACTTGGCTATTTATCAAACGAGCAGGTTGAGCAAATGCTTTCTGCCCAAAAGAAAAACCATTTGTTATTAGCTCAAGCCGTTGTTGACCAAAATTATATGACAATGGAGGCATTTTCGAATGCATTAAGTGAATACAAGAAACTCCATAGTCTATCGGACGAGAAATTCGAAGCGATTAAGAGCGGAAACATTGAAGCCATGGTGGAAAATCTTCTTCTTTTAGGGGATGAAGACAAGCAGATTTATTCTGATTACTTATCTTTATTCGTAAAAAACATGATTCGGTTCATTGATGATCAAGTATATGTTGAAGTTAGTTCATATGAAGCTCAATTACAGGTCGATTGGCTTGTTTCACAGGAAATAGTAGGAGAGGCTTCTCTTCATACGGCTATGGCACTTGAGGAAAATGTATTTTTGAAGATTGCGTCTGTATACGCTGAAGAAGAATTAACGGAAGTAGATGAGTTAGCTCAAGCATCAGTTAGTGAGTTTTTGAACTTACATAATGGGATTTATTTAGTAAATATGTCTAACAAAGGAATCGAGTTAGACATGGCTCCACAAAAAGTCGAAAGTAGTGTGAGTGTTTCCGTTGCAAATGATGCTGGTATAAATATCATTGTTTATACTTCTCTAGGAAATTTCAACTTGATTATTTCGAAATAGCAATAAAAAGTAATGTCCTGTAGGAGTAAGGTTCAAAAACATCTTTAGATAATTGATGCTTATGAACCTTATTCCACAGGTTCTTTTGCTAGAAAACAAAATTTTTCACTTTACTTTTATTCGGTAATATCTTCTTTAATCTTCTTCATCAATGTCTTCATTTCTAAATATAATTGTTTTTTATCAGGGTTAAGGCTATTCTTTATTTCTTTATAGGATTTGCCCTCCTCCTTAAGCTTTATTAGGTCAGCTATATCTTTATTACTCGCCTTTGCAAGGGCAGCAGCTCCAATAATGAAGCGTAATGGAATTCCTTTTTTGGCCCAACCTTCAACTTCTTCTTCTGTTTTTCCTAAATACTCAGCGACATTTTCAATAACTGCTTCTTTATTTTCCTCTAAAAATTTTTCTTTTTCCTCATGATAACTTTTTTTTAGCTTTTCCATATCTAAGCCATAATGCTTCGTTGTCTTTTCCCAAGAGGAACCATTTTCTTTGTAAGTTTTTAGTACATCCTCAATGTTTTTTTCGGCAAACTTAGCAATATGGGCAGCTGTGTAAATTTCTTTTTTTGAATACCCTTGCTCAATTAATTGTTTAACCTCTTCTTTACTAATGAGGTGATGTTCATGGC
>JAEWIG010000314.1 GCA_023387295.1 Bacillota bacterium
ATATGCTTCACTCCATGTGCCTTCATCGTTTCAAGCACGATTTGCGTTCCATACACATTATTATCAAAATATTTAAGTGGCTCCGTCATCGACTCTCCAACCAGGGAGTTTGCAGCGAAATGCATAATCGCTTCAATATTTTCCTTTTCAAAAACAGCGTGTATAAACTCTCGACTCTGAATGGATCCTTCATAAAACTTAGCCATTGGATGAATCGCATCCCGATGCCCTGTTTGCAAATTATCAATAACGACCACATCAATCCCCTGGTCAATTAACTGGTAAACAGCGTGGGAACCAATATAACCCGCTCCGCCTAACACTAAAATGCTCATTCAACAACCGCCTCCATTTCGATTTCTTTCGCCCCGTCCCCTATACTTGCCACATAAAAAACAGCTTCATAACCAATCTTGTTCAGATAAGCTTCACCTACATTAGCAATAAAGTGCTCAACTTGATCATTCGCGACAATCGCGATGGCACAGCCCCCAAAGCCTGCACCGGTCATTCGTGCTCCAATGACTCCCTGCTGCTTCCATGCGACTTCTACCAGACTATCAAGTTCTATTCCTGTTACTTCATAATCATCACGCAACGAAATATGGGATTGATTCATGAGCTCTCCAAATAATTTTAAATCACCAGTCTTTAAAGCACGGAATGCCTTTAACGTCCTATTATTTTCATAGACTACATGTCTCACCCGTTTGCGAACAATTTCACTTGAAATAAGGTGCTTATTGTCTTCAAAATCTTCTTCGGTAAGCTGTCCCAGTGCTTCAACTGAAAGCTTTTGTTGAAGCTGGGCTAATGCCTCCTTACATTCTTCTCTGCGCTCATTATATTTCGAATCAACTAACTCTCTACGCTTGTTTGTATTCATAATGATAATTTTGTGGTTATCAAGTTGAATCGGTGCATACTCATAGTTTAGAGTTTGGCAATCTAACAGAATAGCTGCATTCTCTTTCCCCATTCCGATAGCAAACTGATCCATGATTCCACTGTTTACACCGATGAATTCATTCTCAACACGCTTACCCATCTTAATCAACTCAAAGCGGGGAATGTCTAATTCAAACAAGCCGTTTATTAAAACGCCCATAAGCAATTCAATGGATGCAGACGATGAAAGTCCGGCACCGTTTGGGATATTCCCTTTTATCACACATTCAAACCCGTTTGGGATCTTGTAGCCAGCCCCCACGATATAGTGAATCATCCCCTTTGGATAGTTTGCCCACTGATGATCCTTCTCGTATACCAGCTCATGTAAGTCAAACTCAATCACTCCTACCTCAGGAACATTATCCGAGTATAGACGAACAAGCTGGTCCTTACGTTTACGAGCAACAGCATACGTTCCATAAGTAATCGCACATGGAAAAACATGACCACCGTTATAGTCAAGATGCTCGCCAATTAAATTAATTCGCCCAGGAGCGAAGAATGCTTTTTCTGGTAAAGCTTGATAGAGATCTAGAAATGTTTTATTTAATGAAATAACGTTCATGTAAATACGCCTCCAATGAATTAGTCCCGTTCATTTATTGAGATCTTCATATTTATATATTAAGGTCAAAAATAAAAATATTCAATTATTTTACTTAAAATTTTACTAAAAACTATGAACATCCACTTACAAACTTATATGTAGAATGTCGTCGGCTTCATTTCTCTGCGCTTAGCGAAAAAATCCGTTTTCGTTCCAAAGAAAAACGGATTTAGCCATTCACCACTCAGGCTATCATCACATAAATTATGTAGAATCTTTAATAATCAAGGATATGTTTAGAGAGTAATGGGGGATGAACATGATTAAATTTCTATCTTTTCGTGGCAAAGTCACCATGATTAATGACTTTATAATCGGACAAAATGGGGAATCAGAAGGTTGTTATAAATTAGTATCTGTTGAAAATGAAACTGGAGCATCAGTGAATTTCGTTGTATCGCCCAATACTTACTTTGTAGACCATGTAGTGGTGGCAGTCGGTGATAAGGTAACTGGATATTATGATGGAAATGCACCTGTGCCTCTTATTTATCCTCCACAGTATCGAGCACTGGTCATGGTAAAAGAAAGCCCTTATCAAAATGTAAAATTAGACTATTTTAATAGTCAGCTTTTGAGTAGTGACGGCCTATTAAAATTAAATATTTCTCCCTTTACGCAAATTGTTTTAAAAAATGGGCAACCCTTTACAAAAAATCCTGCAAACAGAAATTTAATTGTTATTTACGGACCTTCTACAAAAAGTATTCCTGCTCAAACCACACCGTACAAATTAATCGTTTGGTGTTAAGTTTATATTTAAGTAAAAGAGGTGTGAAAAAAATTTATGGTTGAATATATAGATTATACCTCTCCATCGATTGAATATACTTTTGACGTAAATAAAAATCCTTTACCTGCAAACATTATGGCGCACACCTATTGTCTTGACCAAAATCAGTGGAAACAAATAACGGAATCCGTTAAACCCAACACCTATATAGATCCATACAAGACCTGCAACAGGGGAAAGAAGAATATATCTCATCAAAATAGTATTCAACCGTATCAACAATCCCACTATATTCAACAATACCCACGGACTGCCTACATTCATCATTATCGACAATATTAAAGCTAGCGGATGTTCAAAATACAACCATTGGCATGGAAAATCCATGTCTTTTTAGGTTTAAAGAAATTACTGACATACGATTACTTCGCGCGTAAATGACATTTTCTTAACGACAGCTCGGTCAGTTATGACAAATCCCGCATGAATAAGGATTTCGTCGATAGGTTCAACGGTTACCACTACTACTTTTTCAGCAAATCCACGGGCACTTCGGAGCATTTCGAGCTGCTCTTCAGGAGTGATGACAGAACACAAATTGTAAGGCAAATCGATAATCGCTGCATCATATTGATTTGTGATATCACGGATATCTTTTAATGTCACTTCTCCTGTAAACCCGAAATGGGCAATATTTTCTCTTGCTCCACCAAGAACAAGAGGGTTCCTGTCACTCCCTACTATATCAATCCCCATGGACAAAGCCTCCACTAGAACAGTTCCAATTCCACAGCAAGGGTCTATTGCCTTTATTCCATTTGGATTAGGAATGGCGATATTCACAACCGCTCTTGCCACACGTGTGTTAAGCGCAGTTGAATAACTATGCGGTTTCTGTTGATGGCGAAACCATATAGACTCACTTTTAACATAATCACCGAATACCCATCTTTCGTTGACAACCATGACACCAAACAATCGCTGGGGGTGGTGAATATCAGCTACACCATTGATATGTAATCCAATTTCCTTCTCAATTGCACGTCGATTCGCTAATCCGTCTTTTTCCGTTTTTGAAGAACCGCTCGTTTTCACATAAATCACTTTAAATGTTTCACCCATTACTTGTAAGGCTACTACTTGGGTGAGAAGATCCTGAAGACTTTTCCCCTCACAAAGGACAGCAACCCTTTCCTTAATAAACGGACTTCGGCTTGGATCAATCTTTACATGGCTTTCTACAATACCCGCTTGAGGCTCAACCCCAAATAATGTGCGCATTTCTAAAGCACATAATGAACGTTCCTCTTCATAACAGTTGTATGTATATAAATAGGTCGTTCGTTTTGTGTGTTTACTATCCAACAGTTCTCATCCCTTTTTCTATCAAATGATAAGAGGCAATAGGTATGGTCTTATCTGACTGTACCTATTGCCTCTCTTGATGAAGTTTTACTTAAAAAACACCTTGTCTATATTATACTTCGACTTGAGTTCATTAATAATGTACGTTTCGTAGATTTCTCTATGTACAGGGTCTTCAATCACACAAACTTCAATTTTTGTGACTTCATCTCGATGCATTTTGATTGGAGATACAGTATCCTCAAAATGTTTTTTAATTCTTGGTCTCAATTTCCTTGCTTTACCAACGAATAATAGATCTTTATTATTGTTATAAAACATAAAGATACCACCCTTATCTCTAGGGATAAGATGAAAATCAGTAAACCCATAAATATTACTTAGCTCAGGATTTTTCTGTTTGGTAATGGTTACAGTTGGTTTTGGAATCGTTATGTTTATCATTTACGTTCACTTCCTCTTTCAAATATCTCATTAAATCTTATCATAAAAATAAGAATAGGGTCTGTTATTCATTCTTCAGTATGATCGAAAGCTCATTTAATTTTTCACGCTGCTGAATACGATAATGACGCCCTTCCTTTTTCAAATACCCTTTATCACAAAATTGACCTAATACATGCAATAAGTGGCGATAGGATACGCCTAGAAAATCACATACCGTTACGTGCTTCTCCTTATATACATCCTCATCAGCGGTTTGCAAAATAAAATCCGCTAGCCGGTTTTCAAGCGGAAAGGCGAGGCTTTGTGAATACTTTTCAGCCATTTTTGTTGCTTTCATACTTAAAAATTTCGTTAGCTCACGAAGAAATGTCGTATCCTCAAGCATTTGTGTGCGGCATGGATGGATCGGAATCGCAAAACAAACGGTCTTTGTGGAGGCCTGTATCCCTTTTGTATAGTACACTTCATTTAATAATTCCATTTCCCCAATAAAATCACGTGCATTAATAAAATTTATCAAGGAAACTTTCCCATTTTGATAGGTTACGTAAATTTTTGCTTTTCCTTCAATGACAAAAAATAAATAATCCGGCCGCATGTCTTCGCGAATAATCCATTCATCACGCTTATATTCACGTACTTCTATAAATTCTTCAATCGGAAAAGAAAATAAATGCGAAATAGAGTACTCATCTAAATAATGCTGCCTTTTTTGCTTTTTATATATTTCCATCATCCCACCCCAAAATATGAGATATCTCATATTATTGTATGTTTCTTCTTGTTAATATGCAATTATTGAGGAGGTGAGCAACATGAATACACAACGATGGATGAACAAACAATTCTTCAGTTTTTATATGACATGGGGTGTTTTTCTACCCTATTGGACTGGGTGGATGATTCATACAAAAGGATTGACGGTTTCAGAAGCAAGTTTGATTATGAGCTTAGGTTTGGTTGCAAGAGGACTTTTCACATTACTTGCATTTCCTTATTTATCAGGAAAATTTAGTAGTAAAACTTTACTAAACGGAATGTCAATTGGCACGCTGATAGCTATTCTTCTTTATATTCCAGCAAACTCTTTTACTAGCTTACTTATGGTTACGTTATTATTGAATTTCTTTTATCCTACATTGATGCCTGCATTAGATAGCGCAGCTAGTATTCTTGTCCAGAATAATCAATTAAAGCATTACGGGAAAAGCCGCTCATGGGGATCAATCGGATTTGTCGTGGCTGGTATGATCTTGACCGTCTTTACAGGGTCGCTTGGGGACGAAGTGATTTTATGGGCGATGTTACTCGGCATAATAGTATTGGTCAGTCTTGGTCTTATGAATGCACCTACTATTTTATCGGAAAAACCACAAGCCGGTGAAGCCAAAAAAGGTGGCATGTTAAATTTATTCCGTATTAAAAGCTTTGGAACAGTGCTCGTCATTGCCATTTTACTGCAAGCAGCACACGCCTCTTATTACAACTACGGCTATATATATTTACAAGAAATCAACGCACCCAAATATTTAATTGGTGTGATTCTTAACATTGCCGTGATGGCAGAAATTATTTTCTTTTCCATTGCTGATCGGGCTTTCCATAAGTTCTCTGTAGGCTCCTTACTAACACTCGCTGCCCTTGGTTCAACTGTACGTTGGATACTCGTATTTATTTTTCCAAACGTCATGATGTTTAGCGTTGCCCAAGTATTACACGCATGCTCATTTGCAATGGCGCATTATGCCTTTATGAAATACTTAATCAAACATATTCCACATGAACAAATTCCGAAGGCACAAGGAATTTACTCTGCCTTGGCACTTAGCTGGAGCACAGCGGTCTTCACCATTTTCGGCGGATTTTTATACGAAATCGAGCCAAGATATGCCTTTATCGGCATGATCATTTGCACCATACCTGCGATGTTGCTCGCACTTGTTTATAGGAAAATGGATGATAAAAGGTGATACGATTGTATCACCTTTTTATTATGGTATCTAAAAACCCGCTAAATAGGATTGAATGGATTCGGGCAAAAGTTGAAAGAATAATCCTTCATATTTGATATCTAGTAGACCCGCAATAAAAAAAATAACAACGATTAATACTAAAAGGGGTTTCTTATTCTTTTTAGAAATCCACTTCAATAGACTCCCCTCCTCTAAAAAAATAACGTAATAGTGAACAAGTTAAGTATATATTGTTTCATGCAAAATATATATCCATTCTTGTGAAGATACTATCACTTATTCATATCATAGTTCTCCTTTATTAGTCTAAGTGCGGTTTTTATTTTTAAGACTACAACCATTTTATCTCTGAATGTTCCATTTCTATTCAATCAATCCTGTAGAACGTCTAGTAACATTACGCATAAATAACCACATCGTGGTAAAAATCATTGTCATCAAAAATAACATTCCTGCTGGGATAAATAACTGCCAAGATTCTGGTGCATAGTGCTTTGTTTGGAAACCTCGTTCTACATTATCTAAATAGTTGTCCTGATATTCGAATTGTACGATATATTCCCCCTGTTCCATCGCCATCGTTCCAATATCATAGGAATTCGGTACAATTGAACTTGCAACTATAATTCCATTTTCATAGACAGCTTCGGCTTTTTCATATGGAAGAGGATAAATGATTTTTGGATTCAATGTTAAATCTTGATCAACCGCTACAGCGGCTTTTTTAAAGACTGCTAAATATTTTATTTTTTCGTTATAGTGTTTCGATACTTCTGCTAAAGAATGATTGCCGTTTTCTTCTAATCTATTAAACGCGTCACGCATGATGGCCTCTTGTTCTTCTTCAATTGTGAATTGATGCGCTCGCTCATCTGTTAATTCCTGATAGTCTAATACACCTTTTCCAAGTAATAGCACGGTCACAATCATGCTTACCACTACTAACGTTTTCAGCACTTTTGTAAAAAGCTGTTGTGCCTTCATTGCTTTCGAGATTTTTTCAAATGGCTGTATTTCTTTTGTCCGTTCAAGGATTAGCTGCTCTTCTTGAATATCCAACTCTTCAAGCATTTGTTTATATATCCCATCACAATGTTCACAAGTTTTTAAATGACCTTCTATAAACTGCGCACTTTGCTCACTACATAATTCATCGATATATAACGGTAATAAATCTTTTACGATTGGACATTTTTCACTCATCTCGTTCCCTCTCTCTCAATTTTACTTTTGCGCGAAAAAAACTAACTCGTGCCCAATTCTCATTTTTTCCATGGACATCGCCAATTTCCTTAAAGCTTAGTCCTCCCAATATTCGAAGCAAAAGAATTTCTCTATAAGGCTCTTCTAATTCGTGAATGAGTCGGTATAAGGCGATTTTGTCCTCTTGCTCAATAATTGTCTTCTCAGCTGAGGAACTGATTGGAGCCTCTTGTATGATGGGTTGCTTATTTTGCTTGTCCACATATTGATAATATGTATGTTTCGCTATTTGACAGAGCCACACCGACATTTTACTCATTCCGTTATAACGCTCTATCGATTGAACAGCTTTATAAAATGTTTCCTGTGTCAACTCCTCTGCAACATCTACATTCTTGCAAAGGGTCATCAAATATTTGAAAACAATTTCATTATATTTCTCATAGATTTCATTCAATTGACCCAACGCCGCTCCTCCTTTCCCTTATATATCTAAAAAACGATAAGTTCGTTACAATTATTTTATAAAAATATTAAAATGGTTTTTTTTTCTAGTAAACTACACTATTTTTAGAATTTTTTCAAAACAAAATGAACGAACTTCTCGATTGCTGCATCTAATCATTAAAGGAGGCCTGGAAATGGATGAAATCGAGCTTGCTAAACAAGCGATTAATGGAAATGAAGCTGCTCAACTTCAGCTATTAAATTTATATAAAGAATCGATGTATCGTGTTGCCTATAGCTATATGCAAAATGAACATGATGCAAATGATG
>JAEWIG010000195.1 GCA_023387295.1 Bacillota bacterium
TTCTTCAGTAGATACATGATCATTTACGAAAAATTGGCTACCTAGTAAATATAGTTCTGAATTCACTTCTAGAGTTTTATTCTTAATAACTTTAATTGCATCCTCTTGCTTCACTGCAGAAATAGCAGCTGCTTCATGTTTTATGATGCCTGCCTTTTCAAAGGCAATTTCCTCATATGTATCCCCAAGAATAGCTGTATGATCCAACCCAATATTCGTAATGATGGAGAAAATCGGATTAATAATGTTGGTCGAATCAAATCTTCCGCCTAGACCGACTTCAAAAAGAACGATATCTACAGGATGAACGTGGCCAAAATAGACGAAAGCCATTGCCGTAATAATTTCAAATTCAGTTGGGCCGCCTAATTCACTCTCTTCTAGTTCCACAGCTAACGGATAAATTTCATTCGCAAGCCTAACAATTTCTTCATCCTTTATCGGAACACCATTCAAGGAAATTCTTTCATTAAACTGCTCAATATACGGAGATGTAAATGTTCCGACAGAATAGCCTGCCTCCTGAAGGATACAGCGAAGGTACGTAACGGTTGAACCCTTCCCATTTGTTCCCCCTATATGAATGGCTTTCATTTTTTTCTCAGGATTATCGAGCCTATCCATCATCCATTCCATTCTGCTCAGACCTGGTTTAATTCCCAGTCTTAATCTAGAGTGAATCCAGTTAATCGCTTCTTCATAAGTCGTAAACAAAATTCTTTCCCCCCAACTACATGAGGAAGACGAATCCATTATAGAATTCGCCTTCACCTGTATTTATTCACCTTTTAATTCTTGAATACGAGCTTGAACAGCCGCTCTCTTTTCAGAGTAATCCTTTTCCTTCGCTTTTTCCTCTTCGATCACTTTCTCTGGTGCCTTCTTAACAAAGCCTTCATTGCTCAGTTTCTTTTGAACACGTTCTACTTCTTTATTTAATTTATCTAATTCTTTTTCAAGACGAGCAATTTCTTCGTCAATATTAATAAGTCCCTCTAACGGAAGAATGATTTCAGCCCCCGTTACAACAGCGATCATCGCTTTTTCAGGGATTGCAACCTCTGTACCAATTGTAAGCTCTTCAGGATTACAGAATCGTTCGATATAGCCACGATTCTTTTCTAAAGTCGTCATTGTTTCACTATCTTTAGCTTTTAAAATCATTTTGATTTTCTTGCTCATTGGTGTGTTGACTTCTGCACGGCTATTACGAACAGAGCGAATGATTTCTACAAGAAGCTTCATCTCACTTGCTGCTTGGTTATCCGTGAACTCTGCCTTTACTGTTGGCCACTCAGCAATTGTAATCGATTCTCCTTGATGAGGGAGGTTTTGCCAAATTTCCTCCGTAATAAATGGCATGAATGGATGCAATAGACGCATTGTATTGTCTAATACATAAGCTAATATCGACCTTGTTGTTTTCTTCGCAGCTTCATCATCACCGTACAGTGGCAGCTTCGCCATTTCAATATACCAATCACAGAAATCATCCCAAATGAAGTTGTAAAGGACACGGCCAACTTCTCCAAACTCATATTTGTCAGATAGTCTCGTTACCGTTTCAATCGTTTCATTTAGACGTGTTAAAATCCATTTATCTGCAACCGATTTTTCTCCTGAGAAATCAATTTCTTCGTAAGTTAATCCATCCATATTCATTAAGGCAAAGCGAGAAGCATTCCAAATCTTATTAGCGAAATTCCAAGTTGCCTCAACTTTTTCCATAGTAAATCGTAAATCTTGACCTGGAGAGCTACCCGTTGATAAGAAATAGCGTAATGAATCAGCTCCGTATTGGTCAATAACATCCATTGGGTCTACACCATTACCTAGTGATTTACTCATCTTTCTTCCTTGTTCATCACGAACTAATCCATGAATAAGGACATCCTTAAATGGACGTTGTCCAGTAAACTCAAGTCCTTGGAAAATCATTCTTGATACCCAGAAGAAAATGATATCATATCCAGTCACGAGAGCAGCAGTCGGATAATAGCGTTTATAATCTGCTTCCTCAGTATTTGGCCAGCCCATTGTTGAAAACGGCCATAAAGCTGAACTGAACCATGTATCTAAAACGTCGGTATCTTGATTCCAATTTTCAATATCAGCAGGTGGCTCATGGTCAACATACACTTCACCTGTTTCTTTGTGGTACCAAGCTGGAATGCGGTGCCCCCACCATAATTGACGAGAAATACACCAATCACGAATATTCTCCATCCAGCGCATATATGTTCCTTCAAAACGGTTAGGAACGAAGTTTACTTTTTCCTCTTTCTGTTGAAGAGCAATCGCTTCATCAGCAAGTGGCTGCATTTTAACAAACCATTGTGTTGAAAGATATGGTTCAACAACTGCACCACTACGCTCTGAATGTCCTACTGAGTGTAAGTGCTCTTCAATTTTAAATAACACACCTTGCTCTTGAAGGTCTTTTACGATTTGCTTACGGCATTCGAAGCGGTCCATATCTTTATATTTGCCCGCTCTTTCATTCATCGTTCCGTCTTCATTCATAACAAGAACGCGTTCAAGATTATGACGATTTCCGATTTCAAAGTCATTCGGATCATGAGCTGGGGTAATCTTTACAGCACCAGATCCAAACTCCATATCTACATAATCGTCAGCAACGATTGGAATTTCACGTCCAACAATTGGTAGCTTAACCATTTTACCAATTAGGTGCTTGTAACGCTCATCCTCCGGGTGAACAGCTACTGCAGTATCACCAAGCATCGTTTCAGGGCGAGTTGTCGCAATTTCAATATGACCTGAACCGTCTGCTAACGGATATTTCATATGATAAAAGGCACCTTGAACATCTTTATGAATAACCTCAATATCGGATAATGCCGTCTTTGTTGCAGGGTCCCAGTTTATAATATATTCACCGCGGTAAATTAGTCCTTTTTTGTAGAGGTCGACGAATACTTTACGAACTGCTTTTGACAGGCCTTCGTCAAGTGTAAAGCGTTCACGGCTATAGTCTAAGCCGAGACCAAGCTTTGACCACTGTTCACGGATATGGCTCGCATATTCCTCTTTCCATTTCCACGTTTCTTCAACAAATTTCTCGCGACCTAAATCATAGCGGGATTTTCCTTCATTGCGTAGCTTCTCTTCAACTTTCGCTTGTGTTGCGATTCCAGCATGGTCCATTCCTGGAAGCCAAAGTACATCATAGCCTTGCATCCGCTTCATTCGAGTTAAAATATCTTGTAGTGTCGTATCCCATGCATGACCAAGGTGTAGCTTTCCCGTAACGTTTGGCGGTGGGATAACAATTGTGTAAGGCTCTTTCTCCTTATCATCCTTTGCTTCAAAAAACTTTCCTTCTAACCACCAATTATAGCGTCCCTTCTCAATCGATTGGGGATCATACTTCGTTGGCATCGTAATTTCTTTTGTTTCCATCCGATTTCATCCTTTCTTATTGAAAAAACAAAAAACCCCACACGTCATAAAAGGACGAATGGAGTATGCTTCGCGGTACCACCTTTTTTTTAATCAAATTAGAAAAGCGGAGATGCCTAAATAGCACCTACATCTAACTTAGATTAACACTTAAACAGATAACGGATTTCCCGTCTTTTGCTACTTTGGCTTTAAGCCTTTCACAAAAGAAGCTCAAGGGCGACCTTCCAACTGTTTCACTTAGAAAACCTTTCAGCTAATGGTTCTCCTCTCTAAAAGCAAATGACAGCTGTACTCTTCCCTATCTTCGCTGATTTATATATATCAATATATTACTGAAAAAAGAGGGTTTACGTCAATCATTATTACCAATTAATTTGTTTTTATGCTTAAATAGGCACGATAAAAAGGGGTTCATCATAGAATAATGAAAGAAGGTTTGGAGGGGGAAATCAAGTGAGAAGAAGGAAATATAGCCCCTATATACTACCGCCGTGGTTACGGAGCATTAGGGCTGGATGCGCGCAATTCATTATCCCTTTTTGTTGCTTCCAAGGAATTCGAGTGATTATTTTTCCAACAACGTTTGATATTCTATTTCTTGCGATATTAATTGGAATTGCTGTAGCCCTTCACTTAGAACTAATTTGAAAAGAGCCCAAACTAAGTCTGACTTTGGGCTCCTTTTTGTGCTTGCTCTTCTGCTGCTTTCGCTTGTTTTTTCTGATTCTCAATTTCCTCTATCCTCATCACTACATACTCCGTATTTTTTAGAAGCCAATATTGTCTGTGAAGGTGCATAGTAGCTTTTCTCTCATTTATCGGTCTCGTTTTATTGAAATATTTCTCCACTGATCGGATGACGGCTCCCGGATGGGCAAAATAACTTAAAAAGAGGAGAAACTCATCTTCTTTAAATGGAAAATAATTTAAGTACATATACACCCATTCAATACATTCCTCCGAACGGATTGGAAATGTTTTCAGTGTTCTTGATAAAAAGGGAAGTAAATCATGAAGTGGCGCTCCTTGTTTTGCTCTTTCGAAGTTAATGAAATAGCCATAGCCCCTATCATCATATAAAAAATGCTCTGTCGATATTTTCCCATGGACCATAACAGAACGGGCTTTTTCGTTATCCTTTGTTTGCTCATACCATTCTTTCAATTTATTCGTAGAATATCGCAAAGCCTGACTTACTTCGTGATAATATAGAGCAAAGGATAGTTCAAATGGAGACATATACTCCCTCTGTTCACATGTTTCAATAAATCCCTCTAAAAATTCAGCTTCCTTTTCCCACTCCTGGGTGGTCTTTTCATAATGTTCTTTTCTATCCTCTTTACTAACCTTTATTTCCTTCGCAGACAAAGTATGCAGTCTCGCCAATTCTCGAAATAGCTGCTGATGCCGAGCAAATCGATTTTCTTTCTCTTCATTTGCTAGCCATGGCATTAAATAATAAAGCTCATTTTCATGCAAAACAGCATATTTTCCATCGACAGTTGGAAAAATGGGTACGATTCGGTTATACCCTTTTTGATACAAGGCTTGGACATGACGAATAAATTCGGCGCCTTGATGGGGTGTTATTTTTTTAAGTGAAAATACCCCTTTATCCGTATAAACCTTTTGAACACGACCAAACACCTCAACAAAGTGAGGCTCAAGAGCATATTGCCTTAAAATTGGTGTAATCTTCATTAAACGATTCTTCTCATTCATAAGAACCCACTCACTATCTGTTACAATTTATATGAACCACCACTCATTATTTTTCTACCAACCTTTAAGAAAAAAGCTGAGCAATCGCCCAGCGTCATCTTCCACTTTAATTCAACGTGCTACAGCCACTGGAATGTAAAGGACTTGCCCTTCTGTTAAATCATGATTAATTTCCAAGTGATTAACCTTCAACAACTGAAGAACAGCGATATCATATCTTTCTGCAATCATATCAACCGTATCTCCATTTTGGACAATACATACTTTTAATTTAGCTACTTCCTCTTCTTCCTTTCTAGCGAAGAATTCCGTTAATGACATGCTTTTCTTTTTCGATTTCTTTTTCTGTTTCACTTCTTCTTTCGGACTTTCCATTTCTGATTCATGAACCTCTTCCTTCATAACAATGTTTGAACTCTCCTCTTTAGCTGGAGATTCATGCATTTTTTCAGATTCCTGTCCAGAGGATTCCACTGCTTTCGGCATACTAAAAATATTTAAAGATGACGATTCTTCATTTCTCTTTGAGGCGACCGGTACTTTAACTTCCACAGGTGCTTCCTCTAATTCATCTGCAATTTCGCCTACTTTCCCTTGCATAGGCTGTTTTCTTGCTTCTACTTCAAACGGCTCATATTCCTCATCATTTGTTTCTTTATCTGAAGTTAATTCTACTCTTATCTCTTGGAATTCTTCCTCAACCTCTGTTTCTTCTTCTACCTCTTCATACTCATTATCTACTGTATGTTGCTGTTCGCCATATAAACCAGAAATTAATAAATTTGCGGTTAATTTTAGACAGCTTCTCTCAGGAAAAACATAGTCAAATGACTCGACTTTTACATCAATTTCCTCGATGTGCTCTATTCTATTTTTCGGAATGGTTATGTCTACAGGGAAAAAATGATTAAATTCACAAATTCCTTGTTCCCGCTCTTCTACGATTTGAATGAATTTTGGAGCGGTAAATACATCCTCTTCTTCTGTTATTTCTGCTTCATTGCGCATATATTCACCTGTTAGCTCAAGCGCCCCTTGAATAGTTACATATTGCTCATCCTCTTGAATAAGGATATTAGGGTCAAGTGAAATCGATATAAGATCTAATACTTCCTGTCCTCTTTGAAACCAAACAGATTCCTCTAAAGAAAATCGTAAACACGATGGATTTCCCTTGGACAAAGCGACTCCTCCTTTCATTTCTATCCCGTTAAATCACTATGTCAATTAAAATCTATGTTCTAAGAGGTTTTTTTATGATAAAAAAACTTCAATAAGCTTCTGCTCATAACCTTGTTATGTAGATGTCGTCGGCTTCATCTCACTGCGCTTACGATTACTACGTAGATCGAGGCTTGTTCGATGAATCCGACGACGATCATTTTTACATACAAAAACACCCATCTAAAATTTAGATGAGTGTTCAATCAATAACATTTATCCTTTTAATTTTGAAAAAGCGATTTCGACCGCTTGAATGGTTTTTTCAATATCCTCATCACTATGAGCAGTTGATAAGAATAATCCTTCAAATTGAGATGGTGGTAGGAAGATCCCTTGATTAGCCATTTCTCGGTAATAAGCTGCAAAATAGTCTAGATTGGATGATTTTGCTACATCATAGTTAATAACCTTTTCATTTGTAAAGAAGAAGCCAATCATAGAACCAGCGCGATTAAATGTAACCGGAATATCATATTTTTCCGCAGCAGCCATAATTCCTGCCTCTAACATATCACCTTTTCGTTCAAATTCCTTATAGGAATCTGGCGTTAATTGGCTCAATGTTTCATAACCAGCCGTCATTGCTAATGGGTTACCGGATAATGTTCCAGCTTGGTATATCGGCCCACTTGGTGCAATTTGCTCCATAATCTCTGCTTTACCACCGTATGCTCCTACTGGTAGACCGCCACCAATTACTTTTCCTAAGCAAGTAATGTCAGGAGTTACATTAAAATAGCTTTGAGCACAATTGTAAGCGACACGGAAGCCTGTCATAACTTCATCGAAAATGAGTAATGCACCATATTGAGTCGTTACTTCTCTTAAGCCTTCTAAAAATCCTGGAAGCGGTGGAACAACTCCCATATTTCCAGCAACTGGCTCAACAATAATACATGCAATGTCTTCACCAAACTGTTCAAATGCGTACTTTACACTTTCAAGGTCGTTATAAGGAACTGTAATCGTATTTTTTGCTACTCCTTCTGGAACTCCTGGACTATCAGGTAATCCTAATGTTGCTACTCCTGATCCTGCCTTAATAAGTAAAGAATCACCATGTCCATGGTAGCAACCTTCGAATTTCAATATTTTATTGCGCCCTGTATAGCCACGAGCAAGTCTTAATGCACTCATCGTTGCTTCAGTGCCAGAAGAAACCATACGGATAACCTCAATGGATGGCACTCTTTCAATCACAAGTTTTGCAAGTTCATTTTCTTGTACAGTTGGTGCACCGAAGCTTGTCCCTTGTTCAGCCACTTTTTTTAGTGCTTCAACAACCCGATCATTTGTATGACCTAAAATTAACGGCCCCCATGATAAAACATAATCAATATATTCATTGCCATCGATGTCATATATTTTTGATCCTTTTCCTCTTTCCATAAAAATCGGATCCATTTTAACAGATTTAAAGGCACGAACAGGGGAGTTTACTCCTCCAGGCATTAAGTTTTTTGCTTCCTTAAAAGCGGCAATTGATTTATCGTAAGTACGCATTTCATCCCTCTTCTCTAATTATTGTTCCTTTAACCATCTAGCTGCATCTTTTGCATGGTAAGTAATAATTAAATCACAGCCTGCACGTTTCATTCCTGTTAGCATTTCCATAACAATTCTTTCTTCATCGATCCAACCATTTTGTGCCGCAGCCTTTACCATTGAATACTCACCGCTTACGTTATAAATAACAAGTGGAAGATTAATATTGTTTTTTACGTCACGAACAATATCAAGATAAGGCATACCTGGTTTAACAATTAAAAAGTCAGCACCTTCGATTAAATCAGATTCAGCTTCTCTTAGTGCTTCCATCCGATTAGCTGGGTCCATTTGATATGCTTTGCGATCACCGAATTGTGGTGTACTATCAGCAGCGTCACGGAATGGTCCGTAAAAAGCAGAAGCGTATTTTACCGCATATGACATAATCGGTGTATTTTCAAAGCCTGCCTCATCTAAACCAGCACGAATCGCCGCAACAAATCCATCCATCATATTCGAAGGTGCAATGATATCCGCTCCTGCCTTAGCTTGGCTAACAGCTGTTTGAACAAGTAATTCAAGAGATGGATCGTTTAATACTTGGTCGCCTTCAATAACACCACAATGTCCGTGGCTCGTATATTCACATAAACAAGTATCAGCAATCACGATGATTTCCGGATACTTCGATTTGATCAAGCGTGTTGCTTCCTGGACAATTCCGTGATCATGATAGGCTTGCTGACCACACGCATCTTTTTCAAGTGGTATACCGAATAGGAGAACAGATTTAATACCTAAAGAAACAACTTCATTCATTTCCTCTTCAAGATGGTCTAACGATAAATTATAAATGCCAGGCATCGAGGGAATTTCTCTTTTAATATTATTTCCTTCAGCAACGAAGATCGGGTAAATTAAATCATTGGTTGTTAATTGATTTTCTCGCACTAAAGCTCTTATGTTTGCACTTTGGCGAAGACGTCTATGACGAGTAAATTGTAATTCCATCGGTGATTCCCTCCTAATGACTATTTTCGATATAAGAAATTATGCTTTTTAACATATGATGAACAGTGTAAACTTCAGGTGAGCTATGTACTTTAAGCTCATAATACTTAGCTCTTTCAACTGTGATAGGTCCAATGCAGCCAACAATACAATCTTCCAGTAAATGGTGTAGATTGTTTTCTTTTACCACATCCATAAAATGGTCAACCGTTGAAGGACTTGTGAATGTAAGGATGTTTATGCTTTTGTTTGCTAGCTTTTCTTTTAAGA
>JAEWIG010000258.1 GCA_023387295.1 Bacillota bacterium
CTGGCTTAGGCTGGGATGTTAGCCACAATCATTCACAGTATGACCTTGATGCGTCTGCCTTTTTAGTCGGGCCATCAGGAAAAGTTCAAAGCGACCAAGATTTCGTTTTCTATAATAATCCTAGTGGTGGAAATGGTTCGATCATTTATAGTGGCGATAATCGTACAGGAGCCGGTGCAAGTGATGATGAGCAAATAAGAATTGAATTAAACAAAGTACCACAATCTATTCATGCCATTTCCTTTACAATTACCATTCATGATGCCCAAGTGAAAAGACAAAGCTTCGGACAAGTTTCCAACGCATATGTCAGGATTTTCAACGAGCAAACAAATGAGGAGCTCATTCGATTTGACCTTGGCCGTGATTTCACAGTAGAGACAGCAATCGTTGCTGCTGAGCTTTACCGTCATAATGGGGAATGGAAATTTAACGCCATTGCCAGCGGGTTCGAAGGCGGCTTAGCTGCACTTTGTCGTAATTTTGGCGTTACCGTAGATGAGGAGCCAGCAGTTAGCAGCACCCAAACTCCTTCTCAATCTAGTTCATATCAACAGCAAAATAATCAACCGTTTAGCAACACACAGCAACAACAACAAAATTTCAACCAGCCTTCCTTTAATCAGCAAGGGCAATTCAATCAGTCTGGATTTGGCAATGCTAGTCAGCCTAATTTTAATCAATCATCCTATGGCCAAACGGCACAACAGCCCTATAATCAAACAACATACGGACAGCCGTCATTTGGGCAACCCGCATACGGACAGCAGCAAAGCTATAACCAACAACCTACATATGGGCAACCTTCCTCCCAAACTTATGGAGATGACATCCGTTGTACACGCTGTGGTTCTGGAAATGTGCGTACAGGGCAGAAGGGGTTTGGACTTGGAAAAGCAGCAGTTGGCGGTTTAATTCTTGGTCCAGTCGGTCTATTAGGTGGTTTTATTGGAAAAAACCAGCTTAAGCTAACTTGTAATCAATGTGGTCATTCCTGGTCTCCAAATCAAACAGATTATGCACAATGGGCTAACGATCAGAAACGAAAAGCACAAGAATTATTCTCTCGATATAAAAGTCAAGATGTGCTTGATGCAATCGTTGCAGCATGTGCACTTGTCGCACTCGCTGATGGTCGATTAGATCCTTCTGAGCGCCAAAAAATGATTGATTTTGTCCATCAAAGTGATGAACTAAGAGTATTTGATACAAATAAGGTTATTCAGCAATTTAACATGTTTGTCCAAAAAATTGAACGTGATTCAATCATCGGCCGTGCAGAAGCCTTTAAAGCATTAGGACGCGTTCGTTCAAAGCCTGAAATCGCACGGTTAGTCGCACGATATTGTATTGCTATCGGATACTCTGATGGTCACTTTGATCAAAATGAACAACAAATTGTCGCTGAAATATGTATGGAGCTTGGGTTGAATCCTCAAGAATTTCTATCTTAACCTATTAAACTTTTATTTTTATTGCAATAAGATACCAGATTGATTCGTTAATCGAATTAGTCTGGTTTTTTTATTGTACATAACAAGGTTGAGAGTAGAAGCTCATGATTATTTTTGAAAAAAATCGTTTAATCATGTCAATGTGTCAAAAATGTAAGGTTCCACTGAAAAACGTAAGGATAAGTTATGGATAAGATTTCCTCCGTCTTTTATAGTAAATGTAAAGAAACAAGTAAGGGAGCAAGCACATGACTGTTTTAGAAGCAACAAATATAAAAAAAGTATACGGTGATCGAGGAAATCTTCATACTGCATTAAAGGATATTGACCTTCAAGTCTCTAAGGGTGAGTTTGTTGGTATTATGGGTCCATCAGGTTCAGGTAAATCGACATTATTAAATGTTTTATCCACCATCGATGCACCCACAAGTGGTTCAATAAAAATCAATGAAAAAAACATGATGAATCTGTACGAGGATGAACTTGCTCATTTTCGTCGTGAACAGCTTGGATTTATTTTTCAAGATTTTAACTTATTGGATACTTTGACGGCAAAAGAAAACATAGCTTTGCCATTAGCTCTTGCAAACGTGTCAAATAAAGAAATTGATAAGCGTATCAAGAGTGTCTCTGAAATATTTGGGATTGAAAAAATACTAGACCAATATCCATTTGAATTATCTGGTGGCCAGCAACAACGTACGGCTGCAGCTCGAGCCATTATTACAAAACCGAGTCTTATATTTGCTGACGAACCAACAGGGGCACTTGATTCGAAATCAGCTCATAACCTACTTCAGACTCTTGCTACTTTAAATTCACAAGAGAAAGCAACAATCTTAATGGTTACACATGATGCATTCGCCGCAAGCTTCTGTCAACGGGTTCTCGTGATTAATGATGGGATGATCTTTACAGAAATTTATAAAGGAGAACAAACTAGAAAACAATTTTTCCAACAAATTATTAATATTTTAGCAACCCTCGGAGGCGGTGGTCACCATGACATTGTATAACCTCGCCAAAAGAAATCTAAAAAGGAATATGAAAGCTTATTTACTTTATCTTTATCCGATGATCTTTAGTATTGTTATTTTTTTCACTTTTTCTTCCTTGCAATATAATAAGCAAATTATTGATTCCTTGACCATTTATGACAAAATGGAACCTGCGTTTCAAACAGCTTCCATTCTCTTGTTTTTCTTTTCTGCCGCCTTTATTTGGTTTTCAAATGCATTTTTTACGAGAAGGCGAAAGAAGGAGATGGCACTCTACTCCTTGTTTGGAATTGAAAAATTACAAATTGGCCTTCTGCTTTTCTATGAAAATATGATTCTCGGAATTGGTTCACTTTTTTTTGGACTCTTGCTCGGAATTATTCTATCAAAGCTATTTGCGATGATTTTAATTAAGTTAATGGGTTTTGCGATCATCGCCCACTTTTCCATATCCATTAAAGCCGTTATTCAGACGATTATTGGATTTATGCTCATTATTGTGTTTACGTCCATACATAATTTCCGGATAATTTATCGAAATTCTTTATTACAGCTTATGAATGCAGAAAAGAAAGCAGAAAAAAGGCCGAAAAAAGTTTCTTGGTTTGCTGCAATTTTAGCAATTTTATTTATCATTGCTGGCTACAGCATTATTTTACAGCCTAGTGATACCGTCTTTTGGGACAACTTTGGTTTCCAAGCAATATTTGCAGCTTTTTTCATGATTGTAGTTGGAACCTATTTATTTGTCCGTGCTTTTGTTATGTTCATTCTTGGAAAATTAACACAACTGAAAAGATTTTATTATAAAGGTGTCAATTTACTGAGCGTTACCCATCTTTTCTACCGAATAAAAGGGAATGTTCTCATATTATCTGTTATTGCCTTGTTAAGCACATTTACGTTATTCGCTTTAGGTACGACCTTTAGTCTTTATTCGAATATGAATACTATATCCAAAAAGAACTTTCCTTATAGCATTATGTATACAGTTCCAGATATCGAAAAAGAGGCAACAGTTAAGAGCTTAATACAAGAAAATGGTGAGACAGAAATTAAGTTTGCAGAAAAGATTGATTATGTACAGATTAGAGGTGATCTTTCAGACCTTGGTAGAGTGCCAGATGAGTTCCCTATCATTCTTTTTTCAGAATCAACTTATCAGCTTCTTGCGAAAAAAATGGGACACAAAATAAATAGACATTTTAATGAGAACGAAGCGATTAGCTTTTATGATGGTAATTTAAATCAAAGCAACGACCCCTTTACCGGAAAAAAGATACCTCTTGAAGGCGACATCACAGTTAAGATTGCTGCCTATGAAGACTATGCTCTCTTAAACTTAGATACATACGTTTTTCCAATGGTTGTAAAGGATTCACTCTATGAACAACTAGCTAGAATAGGACTACAAAAAGAACTGCAAATATATAGTTTAAAAAATGAAAAATCTATGAAGGTACTTGATATGAAGCTAAATGAGCTTTTCTATGTTGACCCCTATGCGGACTTTGCTGTGAAAGGTGACAACATCTTTTCTAGCTTTTATCAAAACTACTATACTTTTTTCCAAGTATACGGTCTTCTAATTTTTATTGCCGCTTTTCTAGGATTCGTCTTTCTGCTTGCAACTGGGAGTATGCTTCATTACAAGCTACTAACTGAGGCAACTACCGATCAGCCACGCTATCAAATTTTAAAGAAAATAGGCATCAGTAAAACTCAGCTGAAAAGCTCCATTGCGAAACAGCTAGTCTTTATTTACATGATTCCGTTAATCATTGCAATAGCACATAGTTCTATTTTGATTGTAGCCTTATCAAGCTTTATTGGGATGAATATGACAAGCTCCTATCTTATTACGATTGGTATTTACGTTGCGATGTATTTCATTTATTACTTTGTCACCCTATCAAAGTATATAAAAATAGTAAGTAAATAAAATTTGGAGGGAGACTAGATTGTAAACTTCTCAATCCCTACTATTTTTAAGAAAATTCCTCCAACGACCAAAGCAAATCGGGAGTGTATGGCCCCGTTCTCGATTTCTAGCAAAAAAGATGGCTGAACATATTCCTTTTTAATAATATAAATTTGTTCGCTGAGCCGAATAAACAATCCCCATTTTTCAGTTGAAAATGGGGATTGTTTTCTTAATTTTCTAATTGATACAATTGGTCCTCTGTTTCCGGAAAATAAATCATTGCCTCTGTCCATTTGTCTTTTTCAGATGTGATGGTAATGGCATGTCCAAGCTTTTCTGCCGTCTTTTTTGCTAAATAAAGTCCCATTCCCGTTGAGGAATGAAGCTGCCTTCCGTTTTTTCCAGTAAAGCCCTTCTCAAAAACACGCGGAAGGTCGCTAGGAACAATCCCAATTCCACTATCCTTAATTGCTAGGATACGAGTCTTTTTATCAATGGTGATTGCTATCGAACCGTGATTGTCCGTATATTTTAATGCATTTGATACTATTTGATCGAAAATGAAAAGGATCCCTTTTTTATCCGTGAGCACATCAAACTTTTCCAATTCAAGATGGATACTAATTTTTTTCGAGAAAAATGTTTTCGAATGCATTTTCACTGTTTCTTTTACAATCCGTTCAAGATCGTGCTCTTGAATAAGATAGTCTTTATGGAAATCGCTTAATCTGGAAAAATAAAGAGCCTGCTCAATAAAATGCTCGATCTTGTCCATTTCCTCTTCCAGACTTTCTAAGCTCCCACCTGTTTCATATATCATCCGACTAACGGCAATTGGCGTCTTAATCTCATGGAACCATGATGTCATATACTCCTGCCATTCTTTTCTCTCTGTTTGAATTTGTTCAATTCTATGCAAATGCTTGTCTTGTTGAGCTTTTAAGAATTGGATGATTAGCTCATTTTCATCATTTGTCGCTTCTGGAAAATTGAGATACTCCTCTGACTCACTTCTCTTTCGAAGCTCATCATAAAAAAATTTTTTCTTATAAAAATCAAAACCACAATAAACGACGAACAATATGAAGGCAATCCCTTCAATGTACACTAGACTAGTAATATGCATTGGGACAACCGGGTCTAATACAGTAATCATAGCGAAAAAAATCATCAGCAAAGCATATGTTATCATTAGCCATTTTTGAGAGCGTAAATAAATTGAAAGCTTCATTGCAATAAATATCCTTGTCTTTTCTTTGTCAAAATCATCTCAGCTAATCCTATCGATTCAAGTTTTTTTCGAAGTCGATTAATATTAACGGTCAGCGTATTGTCATCAATAAATTGTTCATCTTCCCAAAGTGCTCTCATGATTTCGTCCCTTGAGATAATTTGTCCGCTCTTTCTCATAAGTAAATATAAAATCTGAAACTCATTCTTCGTTAACGTAACTTCTTCCTCATCATGTGCAGCAATAGCATTACCCAGATTTAAACTAAGCGAACCTACTTTGATCATATCTTGTTCGTCACCAGAATTTCGGCTCATTCTCCGAAGGACAGCATTCATTTTCGCCACTAATACCTCTAAAGAAAAAGGCTTCTGGATAAAATCATCTCCACCAACATTCATAGCCATCACGATTTCCATGCTCTGCGTGCGCGATGAAATGAAAATAATAGGAACATTTGAATCCTGTCTTATTTTCTTACACCAATAAAAACCATCGAAGCTTGGTAAATTAATATCGAGTAACACTAAATCTGGTTTCTCAACCAGCACCTGTGAATCTATTGTTTCAAAGTCACTAACGATCACTGAATCAAAACTCCACTTGTTTAAGTACTCACCAATAATCGAACGAAGCTTATTGTCGTCCTCTACTATCATTACTTTTACCATATTCATAGCACCTTATGTTTTTACTTTTATTATAAAGGAAAATTTTAGTTTATTGGATGGGAAACGTGTGAATCTAAGCTTTTTCTTCATTTTGTATGCTTAATTGGTCTTCAATGGCTGAGCCATTTAACCTTTAAAACATAGAATCCTGCATATTTGCACGATTTTTGGAATATATGCACGATAATCCGTATATATGCACGATTTCTAAAATTTATGCACGGTAATCCGATTTTATGCGCGATTCCTGAAATATATGCTCGAACACCAAAATGACCATTAATGTAAGAACATCCTGTCCACACCACAAGGACAAAACACCCATACTGTCCACGAGCGGTGCCTGGCACCATTATTGGCACCATTATAAAAAGCCAGTTAACTTGCCCTAAATAAGACAAATTAACTGACTTTTATTAAGAAATTTCTTATTTTAAAATATCATGGTCAACGTAACGCTCACCATTTAATTCACTAATAATGTTGATCGCTACTTTAGCGCCATCGCCTGCTGTAATAATTGTGTGCATGCTTACACCAGCGATTGTTCCAGCAGCCCAAATGCCTTCAATATTTGTTTTACCTGCAGCATCGACATCGATAATTGTTTTAATTCTTGGCTCTGTACCCGGCTTAGTTGTTAATCCAACTTTCTCAGCAAGATCGGCTAACATTCCTGTTGCAAAAACAACATGCTTTGTTTCATAGCTTCCTGTTTCCGTTTGAACAGTAAAACCAGAATCAGCCTTCTCTACATTTTCTACAGCGCCTTCAATGATTTCTGCGCCAAATTTCATAGCTTGTTTTTTACCCACTTCGATTAGATCTGGACCAGAAATCTCCATCACTCCATAATGATTTTCCAGCCAAGCTCTTTTCGTAACACTCTTTCCATTATCAATTACTAATACTTTTTTCCCTGCCTTAGCCGCATATAAAGCAGCACTACCACCTGCAGGTCCAGCACCTATAATGGTAATATCATACATTTAATTTTCCTCCTTATTTATGTAACTAATTATAGATTATCTTAGTTACGATTTATTGTAAAATAATGTGTTTTATGTAAAGAAGCTTATTTCTAGGAAACTATTTCGCTTGGTTTAGTCCTCATCCTTGATATCCAAATCTTCTGGAATTGGTTCATTTACCAATTCTTCAACTAACTTTTTATATTTCTCAACCTGCTCAAAGTGTGTTTTGAACTGAGCCTTGGAAATTAAAACAACACCTTCACCATCATCCAAAGTTTTGATTTTCCCTTGTAGAATTAACTTTTCCACATTTGATACAGACATTGATAAATATTCTGCGGTTTCTTCTAATGTTAAATACACTTTGTTTGTCACTCCTACAATTATTCTAAAACACATTATAGCCTATTTTTGAAGGCATTACTTTATTTTTCACAACTAGATTATCACTTGATGATCATGAGCAAATTCAGAAATAAAAAAGTCTCTACATATGCCCGTAGTGTTTGTACGAGCAACTAATGGAACAAAGAGAGAGCACAATGAACCAATCATATTACAAACCTATTTTCTGATTTCATATTAATGAATCCATAATAAAAACTACTCTTTCATATAAACTTATCGAAGAGTAGTTTCTTTCATCTCAATCCGGCGTGCTTTCAAATATATTTGGTAATACCCGTAAAAATATATAAAAGCAACGATGGAACCTGCTAGAAAAAAGGACAAGACAGGATGAATCTGATAAAGGATATAAATAATAGCGAAAGAAGCTCCGGCTAAGGAAATCGTATAATGTGCATTGGATATGGACATTAATAGCGCCTTTTTAAGAGAAGTAAAGAGTTTTAATTCAAAATGAACAGTATCTGAAAGAAAATGACTCGTTATGCTGAGCAAAAAGACTGTGATGACAACATAAAAATAAAAGGCTAGTGAGCCTATCTCTATCGCAGATACTTTATAGTTCATACCCCAGGCTGTCCAAATAGCTGTTAAAATGATTCCTCCTGAAAGACTACGGATAAAATTTTCCTTATAATATCTCCAATACTTTGAAAATATTTGACTATCATCAGAAGCAATAATCCACTTCCTTATAACGGCATACATCGCTGTCGTTGCTGGGAATAAGAATATCGGAATCATAATCAAAATAGAAAATCCAAGCGAATACAACTCAGTTGATGTTTTGATGAACAACATATTTACTACCATATATAGAATTGGTAAATTAAAAAGCAGCCAAATGATATTGATAAGAACAAGCTTCATTATCCAGTCTGATATTGTGTAAAATTTGCCCATTATGCCTTCAATAACCATTTTACTCCCCCTAACAAGCTCTCTATTGGTGTCTTACTGCTTCAAACTCGAATAATTTTTACTATCTGATCTTTAAACAAAAGGTATACAGCAAACGTATACCTTTCGTTTTTTCATAATAGATATTTTATTTGTTTAATTTAGCTAAATTTTCCTGCCATTTTTTCGTATTGAATTCTAATAGTTTCTCATATCCGACACTTTGTGCCTGCTTTTCTGCATTCTCGTAAATCGCCTCTACTTCTTCGTCACTTTTTGAATAGAGTGCCTGAGCTCTAGCCTCTTCAAGGATTTCACCAATACGCTGTTTAATAATACCTTCATCACTCTCTGGCAACGGAGCGATATTTAAATATTGAGTCGCATCATACTGTGTTGGCCATGTAACCGTATTTTGCCAATGTGTTGTCCAGTTACGCTTTTCCATTGGTAATGTTTCTTCAAACTTAGCCTTTGCCGTATCTAGGAAATTCGAGTTTCCTACCCATGCTAAATTAAGTGTATCTTTCTCAGCTTGTGCTGCCCCTTCTGGATCTTCATGATATTTGTCTGTAAAGTTAGGTAATCCTGCAGCATTAAAGCCATCCCAATATTCGCCAGTCGGTCCGAATGTTAATGTCGCTTGTCCTTCTGGGCCTGTTAACCAATCTAAGAAAGCAAATACTCTTTCAGGATCTTTTGCATTCTGCGTTATCACACTAACATTCCAGCCCATCATATTATAAGCACCTGGATAAATTTTGTTTTTATCTAATCCTTCTTTATGAATTGGCCAAATCATAAAGTAACCACCATCAGGATTATCCTTTATTAGATTATAGTGGCCTAGTCCGGCATTATTTGTTGGACTTGCACTTGCATAGACAGCAACTTTTCCAGTTGTCACCTTTTGAAGAACCATATCTTGATCTTGTGTAAGTACATCTTGGGTCATTAAACCTTCACGGAATAATCTACTAGAATATTTCATTGATTCAACGAAGGCTGGATCACTGAAGATTGAAACTAGTTTATCTCCCTTTGGAACTGCAATATTAGTGATGTTTGCTGGTGATTCATTTTCAGCAAATGCTGAATACAACACATTTACTCCTTGTGCTTCAATATCTGTTTCAAAAGGAATAACATCTGGGAACTTTTCTTTAACCATTACTAAGTAATTATACAAATCCTCTGTTGTTTCAAGCACTGGAGATCCTAACTCTTCATAAATAGCTTTATTCACAACATAACCAGCATTTCCAAATGGTTTTGCATTATACCAGTTCGGGAATTGATAGAGCTTACCATCTTCTGAACGAAGCATGTTAAGTCCCTCTTCCCCAAACCAGTCTCTCAGATTCGTGTACTTATCCAAATACGGATCTAGCGCTACCAATGCCCCACCTTCGCGTAGCCTTTCAACGTCTGCGCCTTTATCTGTCCAAATGAAATCTGGTAAACTATTACCAGCAATCATTGTCGTTAGTTTTTGCTCAGCTTTTCCACCACCATCAATCGCAGTGATATTCACCTTCTTATTTTCCTTAATCCAAGCACTCGAAGCATCTTGCCCCCAACCCGGCATTGTGTACCAATCATAGTTTCCAAACATTGTGATATCTAGCTGCTCTGATCCTAATACAAAGGCTTCTTTAGCATTATTCTCTTCCTGTTTTTCCTGTTTTTCCGGTTTTTCATTTTCCTCATTCACAACTTCCGTGTTACAACCAGCCATTACAGCCATTACTAGAAAAATAGCTGCGAAGATCATCCATAACTTCCTTGATCCTTTCATTTGCTTCCCCCCTGGAATCATAATATTTATTTAAAGCATTTGCTTTAAACCAATTTGAAGTTAATCTTTTAATGAACCAATTAATACCCCTTTAACAAAGTGCCTTTGCACAAATGGATACACTAGGACAATTGGAATCGTCGCAACCATCATGATTGCCATTGAGAGTGACTTTCCCGTTACCTTTGCTACTTGAGTCATATGGGCAAGAGCACCTGCATCTAGCTGGCTCATCTGAGAAGTTACGGTATTTAAATTTAAAACCTGCCGCAATAATGTTTGAATAGGTAGTAATTTTTCCGATGTTAAATAGATACTCGGATAGAACCAGTCGTTCCAGTGATACACTGCAGTAAATAACGATAAAGTAGCAATAACAGGACCCGACAATGGAAGGATAATTCTAAAAAAGGTTTGCCAATACCCACAGCCATCTATCTTTGCTGATTCCTCAAGCCCTTCAGGTAATTGCTGAAAAAACGTTCTGAAAATGATCATATTCCAAACGGAAACTAACGTTGGGATGATCATGACCCAAAATGAATCCAAAAGTCCAAGTCCGCGGATAAGATGGAATGATGGAATCAATCCTCCTGCGAAAAACATCGTGAAAATGCAAAGAAGTGTGAAGAACTTTCTACCAATCAGCTCTCTTTTTGATAATCCATAAGCTAAAAGTGCCGTAACAAGCACAGATAACACGGTTCCTATTACTGTCCTTGATACAGATACAATAAATGCAGTAATTAGTCGCTTGTCTTGAAAAACAATCTGGTAATTTTCTAAAGTAAATTCACGTGGCCAAAAAGTAATCCCACCAAGCATGGTATCCTGTCCAGTATTAAAAGAAATCACGAGTGAATTCCAAAATGGATAGAACGTTACAAATCCAAGCAAAATCAAACATATATAGAAAAAAACGATCATGATTTTATCGCCAAAACTGGGTTTTATCATCTTATCTCTCCCCCTTTACATAACGATTACCAAAGACTATTCCCACTCCTACGCGCTAGATAATTTGCTAAAGTCAGTAACATCACACTGATGATTGCTTTAAATAATCCAATCGCTGTTGCATAGGAATATCTAGCATTTCCAATACCAACCCTATAAACATAAGTGTCTATTACATCTGAAACCCCACGCAATATTGGATTTTCGCTCAAAAGTAATAAATCTTCAAAACCAGCGTTTAAAAGGTGCCCGACCTCTAAGATGAGAAATATACTTATGATTGGCATAATTGTAGGAATTGTTATTAAATACATTTGTTTAAATCGACTTGCTCCATCTAACGCAGCTGCCTCATATAATTGTGGATTTATCCCCGCTATTGCCGCAATATACACAATTGAGGCAAATCCTATCGATTTCCATAGATTTGTCGTTACAATAATTGTCCAAAAATATTCTGGAATTGCTAAAAAGCTAATCGGTTTATCAATGAGGTTTAATTTCTGTAACGCAATATTTAAACTACCATTATCTGTCGACAAGATTGACATTGCAAAACCAGCAACGATAACCCATGACAAAAAGTGAGGTAAATATGTAATGGTTTGAATGGTCCGTTTAAATGCCATGTTTCTGATTTCATTAAACATCAGAGCAAGAATAATAGGTGCCGGGAAACAAATCGCAATTTTTAGAATACTTATAGCGAAGGTATTTCTCAAGATTTCCCCAAAACGGGGATCTTCAAAAAACATTCTAAAATGCTTAAATCCTACCCATTCACTTCCTGAAATCCCCTTAAAAATGTTGTAATCTTGGAAAGCTATGACCACTCCATACATGGGAATATAATTGAAGATAAAAATAAGTAATATTCCTGGCAAGACCATTAATTGCAAATCCCATTGCCTTATAAGGCGCGTAAAAAGACCTTTTTTCTTTTTCTCTTTAATTTTGCGATTCAACGTTTCTTCTATTTCTATTTCTATTTGCGCCAAAATGACACCCCCATATCGTTCAATCTTTCAATCTTGAAATAAATTTTTAAATGTTCTTTCAATGATAAGTTAGTTACTATATAATTAGATAAAATTATAAATTCATAACATTATAATGTTATTACCTATAATACATGTTTTGCGAAAAAGTAACAATACTAGTATTTAAAATTTTTTAATAATTATAAATACTCGCTTTTTTTTGATTTGGTTCTGTTTAGAGAAAGGATGAAGGAAATGAGTGAACGTTTTGTCCTTCGTAATGGACATTGTTTAAGGAGCGGTTTAAGAGATATTACGATTGAAGATGGGAAAATTATAGAAATTACAAACTCAGGGCATGGACAGGGGCAAAGGATAATTGACTGCACTGGTCTTTATATATCCAGTGGTTGGATTGATTTACATACTCATGCCTTTCCTGAATTTGAGCCCTATGGCGATGAGATTGATGAAATTGGTATCAAACAAGGTGTAACTACCATTGTTGATGCTGGAAGCTGTGGAATAGAACGAATAGAGGATTTATTTACTAGTGGACGTAAGAGCAAAACGAATGTATTTGCTTTTTTAAATATCTCACGCATCGGTCTAAAGAGAATTGACGAACTATCAAACTTAGCATGGATAGATAAAGAAAAAGCCATCCAAACTGTAGAAAAATATAATGGTATGATTGTAGGTTTTAAAGCACGAATGAGTAAAAGTGTGGTTGGGAAAAACGATATTAAGCCATTACTGCTTGCGAAAGAGCTTTCTAGAAGTACCTCACTTCCCATAATGGTACACATCGGATCCGGCCCACCGACTATAGAAGAAATTATCCCCCTTTTAGATAAAAATGATATTGTTACTCATTTTTTAAACGGTAAGGCCAACAATCTATTTGACTCCCATGGTAATCCACTTCAGGTGCTGACCGAGGCAATAGAACGTGGTATCCATCTCGATGTGGGTCACGGCACTGCCAGCTTTTCTTTTAAAGTGGCTGAGATGGCCAAAAGACACAACATCATCTTCAACACGATTAGTTCTGATATTTATCGTGATAATCGATTGAACGGTCCTGTTTTTAGTTTGGCGAATGTCCTTTCAAAGTTCCTTTACCTTGGTTATCCCATTGAAACAATCATTGATGCCATTACAACTAATGCAGCAAACTGGCTGAAAAAACCCGAGCTAGGCAGAATTAAAATTGGGGACACAGCTAATTTAACCCTTTTTGCCATTCAGGATACGTCTATTACTCTTACTGATTCTGAAGGTGACTCTAGAAATGCATATAAAAAGATTGAAGCGAAAGGAGTCGTTATGAACGGAGAATTCATCCCTTGCTAGGAAGATTCCCTTTATTAAACAAAAACGATATAATTCAGGTTATGGTGGGAGAACATTATGATGTTGAAAGGTAGTGTAATTACGTTGAAAATTTCTCGAAAAAAGGGACCATTATACCTTCAAATAAAACGAATTTTAAAGGATAGGATCCTGCATGGAATTTATCCAATCGATGCGAATCTTCCATCAGAACTACAACTAGAGAGTGAATTTGGTGTCAGTAAAATAACAGTTCGTAAAGCAATTCAAGAGCTTGTACAAGAAGGGTATTTAGTAACAAAAAGCGGTAAAGGAACAAC
>JAEWIG010000279.1 GCA_023387295.1 Bacillota bacterium
GTGTTACTATACTTGCTTTTTTATGGAAAAGGCAAATAAAGAGTATGGAAATATTGCAAGATATACGGCATTAATTATTGGAGCGATAAGCGGGTGCTTCTTTTCAATGCATGAAGATTTTTCACTACCTTGGCATTTTGAAACAGCCTTATCTATGACTGTGTGGCTTGCTGTAGGGATAATAATAAAAGAGCATTCGGTGCGCTTATCAACGTTTATGCCATCTTTTAATAAAATATTCAAAAATACTCTCCCTATATTAGAAATAATGATTGGGGTGGTATAGCGTGGCTAAACACCCGTGTGGTGAGATTACGAAATGAGCATTATGGTATTATTCCAATATATTATTTAGCTGCTACATTTGGCATTGCAGGTTTTGTGAGCCTTAGAAAAAATGAAAATATTTGGAATGAATCAAGAAAAAGAGTTTATATATTCTTGTTATGCATAAGTTTCCGATACTCTTTTTCAGGAAATGTTAAAACCAACAGCCCAATTATTAGATGAGCCAGCACCCTTTTAGGATATTTATGTGGACTGATAGTTTTATTATTGACAATTATTTGTGTTTTGGCTATAGAGAAAGTGATCGATAGATTTTTATCATGGACATTAGGATATAAAGAAAGGCACAGGACAAATTAATGATACAAATCAAGGAGAATACAGAATGTTGCGGATGCAGCGCGTGTGCAAGTGTATGCCCTAAGAAGTGTATAGATATGGTAGAGGATAAGGAAGGATTCCTTTATCCAGTCGTTTGTATGGATAGCTGTGATAATTGCGGTGCTTGCGAAAAAGTCTGTCCAATCCTGAATCATGGAATGCGGACAGAAAATCATTCACAAGTGGCTGCTATAGTTCAGCATAAAAATACAGAAATATGCCGACAGAGCACAGCAGGTGGTGCATTTACAGCCATTGCTGAATATGTTATTGATCGTAAAGGAATTGTTTTTGGCGTTGAGATGCAGGCAGATTATAGTATAAGACACATTGCTGTGGAGACAAAAAAAGAACTTGTGAAATTCAGAAATTCAAAATATGTACAGAGCAACATTGAAAATACATATAGCCAAGCCAGAAATTACTTAAATATTGGGCGAATGGTTTGCTTCAGCGGTACTCCATGCCAAATTGAAGGACTTCGAAAATATTTAAAAAAAGACTATGATAATCTGATCTTAGTAGATGTCGTGTGTCGAGCTGTGCCTTCTCCTGGTATATGGAAAAAATATATTTCTATGGAAACTCAGCATTATGGAGAGATACAGTCAATCCGCTTTCGTGATAAGACGTTGGGGTATCAATATTCCACAATGGAGTTAAAAGATGCTCAAGGCAAGGTATATAGAGGGGGAATTGAATCTCAGCCGTGGTTAAGAATGTTTTTTTCAGGAATGATTATTCGTCCTTCTTGTACCAATTGTAAGTTTAGAAGCAGATATCGCAATAGTGATTTTACAATTTGGGATTGTTTTAACGTGTACAACATAGAGAAGATATTTGATGAAGATGTCGGTACAACAAGAATACTTATTCATTCCGAAAAGGGAAAGAAAGTTTTTGAAAAAATAAAGAATGATTTTAAATATAAATTAATTGAAGCAGACCAAGCTGTAGGTGGTGTGCAGGAGATGATTCAGTCTCCAGTATCGCATCCTAGACGCGATGAGTTTTTCAAAGATGCACAGGAATTGTCTATGGAAGATCTCCTTAGTAAGTATTTTCCTAACACAATTAAGGTTCGATTAAAGAGAAAAGCAAGACTGATTTTGAATCAGTTAGGACTTGATAAAAGCATTAAGCATATTTTGAGAAAGGGGTGAATGTATTCTAATGGCAGCGATTAGCATTATTGTGCCGGTATATAAAGTGCCTGAAAAATACTTAAGAAAGTGTATCGAGAGTATTCAAGCCCAGACATTCAGTGACATTGAAATATTATTAGTAGATGATGGTTCACCGGATAGTTGTGGTGAAATATGTGACGCTTATGGTGAATGCGATAAAAGAATTATCGTTATACATAAACACAATGGAGGTTTATCATCGGCACGCAATGCGGGATTTATAAAAGCAACATCAAAATGGGTAATGTTTGTTGATGGAGATGATTGGATTGAACCTGATATGTGCAGGGCTATGTATGAGCGAGCGGAACAAGATAAGGTTCAATTACTTATGTGCGGAATGACGAAAGAGTATGAGCATACATCTGAGCCTTATAGGTATTATCTTAAAGATGGTAAGATATACACTGGAGAAGAATGTAAATGGCTTCAAGAGCAGCTGCTACATTTTAATGGAAATATAGCAGTTGCGTATTGCAAGTTAATACTCCGGGATTTACTCGTGAAGTATAACATTATGCACGATGAAATTCTAAGACAAGGTGCAGAAGGGCTAGAGTTTAATTTACGACTGTTTGAATATGTGGGTAGAGCTGAATTCATTGATCAGCATTTTTATCATTACATTTACAATGATAATTCGATTTCTGCATCGCATAACGAAGCAAATCATGAATTTGTAATTAAGTGCTTTGAGAAGATCAAAGAGTTTATAGATACATCCAACAATAAGGAAATGCTGAAGCCATGGTTTGATAATAGATTGATCTACGTAATTATTACAACAGCAATTAGTGGATATTTTAATCCCACCAATACCGAGCCATTCACCGAGAAAAGAAAGAAATACGAAAATTATCTGAAGAAGCCGATAGTACAAATGGCCATGCAAACGAAGAATTTTGAAGGGGTGTCTAAGCAACGACAAGCTATTCTGTGGATAATCAAATATAAACAATATTGGCTGTTGGATTTGTTGGGGAAAATACGTAAGTGGCAAAAAGAGCATCGTTGATTTGTGATTTATTGAGGAGAAAAATTATGAGTGATAACAAGAAGGCACGTGTAATTGCATATTATCTTCCACAGTATCATCCTGTTCCTGAGAATGATGCAATGTGGGGGAAAGGATTTACTGAGTGGACGAACGTCGCTAAGGCGAGACCTCAGTTTAAAGGACATTATCAACCGCAAATTCCAGCAGATTTGGGGTTTTATGATTTGCGATTGCCACAGGTGAGAATTGATCAAGCAGAACTAGCAAGAGAGTATGGAATAGAAGGGTTTTGCTATTGGCATTACTGGTTTGGTAATGGGAAAAGAATTTTGGAGATGCCTTTCAATGAGGTGCTAAAGTCAGGTGAACCGGATTTTCCGTTCTGTCTGGGTTGGGCAAATCATTCATGGTCAAATAAAACTTGGCAAAAAGCTAATGGAATCACGAAGGATGTTACTTTCTTGGAACAGACGTATCCAGGAGATGAAGACTATATTTTTCATTTTAATACTGTATTACCTGCTTTTAAAGATAAAAGATACATTACAGTTGATGGAAAGCCATTGTTCCTGGTGTTTGATCCTACAAGCATTCCGGACAATGGTCATTTTATCGAATTGTGGAACTCATTGGCTAGAAAGAATGGATTAAAGGGTATTCATTTTGTTGCTCGATTAAGCTCCGTAGGCAGTTTTAAACTCCAGAGTGAAAAAGAAATGCTGGGCGGAACCGAAAAATTATATGATAAATATTTGGGCTATGGTTACAACGCCATTACCCCAAGTCATATGCGCTATGCGAGTATTAAATCTATCGGATATTTCACTAAAATGTTGAGGACTTTTTTGTCCAGAACAATTGGAAACATTACGGTAGAAAAATATGCTTACAACAAAGTGCTTAAATATTTATTTATGGATAGTGATAAAAGAGAAGATGTTTATCCACAACTGGTTCCTCGCTGGGATAAAACTCCTAGAAAAGGGAGAGATGCTGAGATTTTTTATAATTGCACACCAGAAAATTTTGGAAGAACGGTTGATTTAGCATTAAAACATGTTGAAAACAAGCAGGATGAGCATAAAATTCTCTTTTTGTTTGCATGGAATGAATGGGGAGAAGGTGCCTATATGGAACCGGACATAAAGTACGGTCATGGAC
>JAEWIG010000287.1 GCA_023387295.1 Bacillota bacterium
TCCATTCCGTATTTCGCTTAATCGTTTTGAGTACCTTTTCCTCTTGAATGGTTTTTTCAAGGGCAGATAATAATTCAACTGGAATCGTGACGACCACATCATCATCTTTAACCCCTGCAAACATAAAACCTGTTTTAGCGTAGTACTCCAGTTCTTCTATTTCCATATTTCGTGCGCTAACAGCCCCATTGTTTTCGATTATTTCCCTTATGAAAAGCAAACGTTTCTCATCAAACTCGGAAAGAATAGGGCTGAGAAGAGTCGGGATTTCTTCACTTAATTTTTCAATTAACTCCGCCTTTTTCAATGTACTGATTTTTTTGATGTTCAGCCTTTTGCAGATGTCTTTCAGCTCTGCGACTTTAAAGGTGGACAGTCCCTCCTTCAAGGTGACTATCGCTTCGTTCTCTTTATTTATTATTTGATTCGAATTATTATTTTTCGTCATATCATACCTCTTTATTATGACAAGCCTCTGAACAGTGCCAGGCACTGTGCGCATTGCATGCCATCTCTTTCATTACAATTTAATTAATTTATTTTACCACGAAGGTGATTATATCAAACACATGGATTTTAAATAGATCACTCTATAAAATTTTTCCATTTTTTCCTCCCTTTTTTAAAATAAGCGCTGGATATTCTCTACTATTCCCAATCCAAAAATGCTATTTTAAAAAGAAAGATAACATTTTGGGTAAGCGAAGCAAATATCGGAAAGAATTTAGGTAAAGCAACCATACATTTCGGAGGTACATAAAGCAATGCATACGATAAATGAAATAAGCTATATGCAGAAGCAGCTTGATGAATGGGTTATAGAATATAAGAAATATACCGCAAGTGGAGCAACAGCTAGTTACATTCCTGCTTTGCAAAAAGCCGATCCAGATGCTTTAGGAATTTGTCTTATGGCTTCTGATGGAACGACTTTGGAATCTGGGGATACAACCCAATCCTTTACATTGCAAAGCATATCAAAGGTCATTAGCTTTATTTATGCTTGTGAAACGAAGGGGATTGACCATGTATTGGAATACGTTAATGTAGAGCCTACTGGTGATGCCTTTAACTCAATTTTTCGCCTTGAGCTAAGTCATCCGGGGCGACCTTTTAATCCAATGATTAACGCCGGAGCCATTACGGTTGCCTCCCTATTGCCAGGTGAGACCCCTGCAGAGAAAGTGGAAGCATTACTCGGTTTTATTGAAAAAATGATTGGGAGAAAACCAAGTATTAATGAAGAGGTTTTTTGGTCAGAGTGGAAAACGGCGGACCAAAATCGTTCAATTGCTTATTGGCTCAAGCAAACAAGATATCTTCTTTGTGAAGTGGAAGAAGCGATGGAAGTATATTTAAAGCTATGCTCGATAGAAGTAACGATTTCTGAATTGGCCAAAATTGGGCTGATTCTTGCCAATGATGGTGTTCGTCCTAGTAATGGTGAAAAGATTTTTTCTACAGAGCTTGCCAGTTTAGCAAAAACCTTGATGCTCACTTGTGGGATGTATGACTATTCTGGACGATTTGCAGCGTTCGTCGGCATCCCAGCCAAAAGTGGTGTTTCCGGTGGGATTATGGCCGCCGTTCCACCAAGCGCGAGGATCACAAACAATCGTTCAACTTGTTGGGGAATTGGGCTTTACGGACCCGCCATTGACAAGCATGGCAATAGCACCGCTGGAATTAAATTGCTGAAGCACATTTCAAAGGAATGGAATTTGCGGTTAATCTAAAAATTGGGGTCAGGCTCTCGCAATGTAATTTTGCGTGGCCTGACCCTTTGCTTAAAAATAACTCTATATCTTCTTAAACTTCAGCCTCTGCTTTTGCAGGTTTTTCTATAAATTGGGGAAGTTTTGGAACAATTGATAAAGCATGATCGTTACATACATCCACGCACTTTCCACATAACATACAATCCCCAGCTGTAACATATTTAGCCTTACCCTCTACTGCATCATCCAAAATAGTTGGATCGGCGATACATGAGGTTTTACAGCGATTACATTTTTTACAACTCTCATGGTCAATTTTTACACTAAAGCATCCAACCTTGCCAACAGCTTCATAAAGACCACCAACGGGACATAGTGACCGACACCATATTCTCTCAGCAAAGAAAATTTCTAAAAGGATTATTGCAATAAAACTCCATAAGCCAAGACTTAATGAAAATACCAATCCTTTCATTATTGTTCCGATAGGAGAAAATAATTCAAATACTGGCAAGCTTGTAACAAATGATAATACTAAAATGATAACGGCAACCCATATTTTCGTATGACGGTGCAATGTTAAATTGTTTTTCCGCTTAATTTTAAATACCTTTCTTAGCTTACCAGTCATCTCTAATATTAGATTCACAGGACAGACCCAGCCACAAAATACTCTACCTCTTATAAGTGCATAAAACGCAAGTACAATAAGGGCACCAGTAATTAATGTCCAATTTATTGTCTTTGCTGCGAATAATATTTCAAGCGTACCGAACGGATCGTTTAACGTAATCCCAAATATATTAGAAGATGATAAAGTTCCAAAAATGAAATTATCCCCTTCAACTTCTACTAAAAAAAGTGGTGTAAGGAACAAAACAAGCATGGTAACTTGAACAATTCTCCTTACAATTGTCCATTTCGGAAGTTTTTTCTTCTTTATATTCATGTAATGATCCCTCACTCTCATTAACAACATCTATTCAAGTTATGTAGAAATGACTTGAATTTCGATTCCCTTTTCATTATGAATACAAGCTTGTACACAAAAACCGCATCCGTTACAAAGCTCTTGATTAATAACAGGATAACAAAAGTCTTTGATATCCATTGCCCCAACTTTTGTACATGCCCTGACGCAATAATCACACATGATATTTGCATATGCTTTACAATATTGCTTTAATATTTTTCCTCGACCAATAGCATCATCCATCCTGCTTCTATCTAAAGCATGAGTTACACAGACATCAATGCAGCTACCACAGAAATTACAAGGATATTCATTTAAACGCAAATAGGGTCTATTCACTATGTTCATCCCGGTTTCCAGGCCGGATAAAGTAATTGTTCCTGTTGGACAAACAGATTGACATTCTCCACATCCGTTACAAAGTGATAGAAATTCTAACTCATCTCCTGCACCAGGTGGTCGGTGACAAGTACGCTCTATCTCTATATGGGGTTTGATGACTTCATTTAAAAAAAGCACTGTTGATTTGAAGTTTAATTTCAAAAAGCTACGGCGATTCATATCTTCATTCATTCCATTTTAAACTTGTAAATTGCTCTCAAAATGAAGGGTTGGATCATTTTCAAAATTGCAATAGGCAAGATTAATCGTGACTATGCCTTCAATATTTACAAAATCCTTCGTTATCCCGTGACTTTCATCAAGCGTTACACTTTCGACGGTAATAATAATCTTGTAATCCTCAACATGATGGACTTCTACGCCTTCTATCCCCATTAGCTTATTTGCAACTGTATGTACGGTTTCTTCAGTTGTTTCAATAATTAGACTAGAAATAACCATTTTTACTCCTCCATATAGTGAATTTCTATACATTTGCCTTTCTTCATGAATGAAGTCAGGCAAATGCAAGAAATGAACATGTTTATTCAACGATCATTGGATGACAAGTAATACATGCCGCAATTCCTGTAACAAGTCCCTCTGAAGAATTTCCATTTATAAAATGATCGGTCGGAACATATGTTGTACTTGCATATTGATTCGTATCTTTTGCACCTTCTGTATGACAAATTAAACATGAGTTAGGACCAGAGCCTCCAAGCTCCCAGTAATTTTTATGATCCGAAGGTTGAAGCAGTGGTGCACCCGTTAAAAAGGAGCTGTCGTTCACATCAGCTGTAACTACAGCAACATCACCAAAATTAAACCAATTTGCCATATTTAATGCTCCTGCCAAAATCATGCCTAAAGCTGCAGAACCCAAAAACACATAGATAGTTTTCCTTTTTGACACTTTCCACACCTCCTATATTTTCTCAATCCTTATGCAAGTTTTCTTATAATCTGGCTCTTTAGAAAGCGGACAATAATAGTCATGAACAACTAGATTTATTAACGTTTTATCATCGAAAAACGCCGCAAAGACAGTACCAGGATTTGGATCAACCCTACCGTCCGTAGATACTTTTATTTCTACTTGACCATGTCTTGAAACAAGCCTTACTCTGTCTCCATTTTTTATCCCTAGTTTGGCGGTATCTTGTTTATTCATATAAAGAAGATTCTCTGGAAGTGCACGATTCAATTCAGGTACTCGACGTGTCATGGACCCTGTGTGCCAATGCTCAAGTAATCTTCCTGTACAGAACCAGAACGGATAATCTTCATCTGGTGATTCAGCTGGATCCTCATACGGTCGGAATACAACACTCGGTTTCTTGCCTGCTGTTTTGTAGAAGGACACATTGTTTGCTTTACCAACATCCCCATACATTTCAATTCCGATTTGATCAAAGCCTTCTTCTTGTTTACCGTATGCAAAGCGCCATGTTGTTTGTAACCATTTACCGTTTACATTACGCACTGGCCAAGTCAGCCCATTATGAGTAATATACTCATCATATGGAGCTAACTGCTTATTTTCCATTTTCAGTCCGTTCTCGAACTTGCCCTCAGTATTTTTATTAATCGCTTGTGCAGCAGGCTTTAAATCTGGATTTGTGAAGATTCGATATTCTTCAAACAACGCCCGATTTACTTCCCGATCATTTCCGTTAAAGTCATCCTTCTCTTTATCCCAAATGAATCCAAATAAGTGATCAAAGGCATCTTTTCCACCAATTTTCTTATCAGCTAGTACACGTTTGGCAACTTGAAGCATAATCCAAACATCCCATTTTGATTCGCCAAGTGGTTCTACTGCCTTTTCAAATACAGTTGTCCGACGTTCAGCGTTTCCATACTGACCTTCTCGCTCTACCCAGAATGCAGCCGGGAAAACAACATCCGCATATTGGGTGCTTAGTGTTGGGAATATCTCGTTTACAACGATAAAGGTATCAAAAATTCCCTTATACTCTGGTGACTTTCCTAGGAATCTAGTCAGGTTCGGCATTGAAACCGCCCAGTTGTTCTGAGCAGACCATAAGAAATCCATATTTCCTTTAGACATTTCCCTGAACATTTTTACAGTGTGGAATCCTGGTTTCTCAATTTCATCTAAATAGCCTTCTGGTAGATCCCAAACGGCTTCAGTGAAGCGACGATGTTGTGGATTGGCAACAAGTAGGTCCGCTGGTAAGCGATGTGAAAACAAACCAACCTCACGAGCTGTTCCACAGGCTGTCGGCTGACCAGTTAAAGAGAACGGTCCATTTCCTGGTTGTGCAATTTTCCCAGCTAGTAAATGGGCATTATAAATATTATGATTCATCCATGTGCCGCGCGAATGCTGGTTTACACCCATCGTCCACAGCGACAAAATTCGCTTATTTGGATCAGCAAATTCCTTTGCTAATGTTTCTAAATCCTCTATTGGAACTCCTGATAATTGCGAAGTATACTCAAATGTATACTTGCTCATCATTTCACAAAATTGATCAAATTCAATATTCCATACGTCTCCGCCAGTCTTACCAATATCTGTTCCATCGTAACCGTCTTCATAAGCATGACCTAAATTTTCTGTACCTGCTTTAAATTGCAGATGATCTTTAATGAAAGCTTCATCATATAGCTTGTTTTGAATTAAATAGTTACTAATACAGTTCGCAATAGCCAAGTCAGTTTGCGGCTTAAACACAAGCACTTTATCCGCTGTAATAGAAGTTCTTGTGCGAAGTGTTGTTAAATCATAATGTTTAACAGTCTTATTTGAGATTTTCCTAGCTGTTAGTCGAGAATAAAGAACTGGATGGGCCTCAGCCATATTGGCACCCCATGTGACGAATACATCTGCATGCTCTAAGTCAGAATAAGATCCAGCTGGTTCATCGGTTTGAAACACATTCATAAAGGCTACAACAGCACTTGCCATACATAGACGTGCATTTGGGTCAATATTATTGGATAAAAGTCCAGCCTTCCAAAACTTACTTATTACATACCCCTCCGTAATTGGCTGTTGCCCTGAGCCCCAAAACGCTAATCTTGATTTATCATTTGCATGGGCTTTCGCGAGCTTGCTTGCAACTAAATCTAACGCTTCTTGCCATGTTGCTTCCCTTAAACCTGTATCTGTACCTTTTGTTGACTTATCATCACGAATAAGCGGTTTTGTTAAGCGATCTTTTTGATACATGACTTTTCCTAAATAATATCCCTTAACACAGTTCAAGCCTTTATTCGAACCATTATCCGGATCTCCAACGGT
>JAEWIG010000306.1 GCA_023387295.1 Bacillota bacterium
TTCTGGTGCTCAACCAACTGAAACATTTGCAAGTGCATTGCAACAAGTATGGGAGGAAGAGTCAGCTTCATCAAAGCTTCAGTCTCTTAATGTTGATACGAGCGAAGGTACTTTCTGTACGGATGAAGGCTGTGAAATTCCAGGTAAAAAAGAATAAGCATAATAACATCATGCTATAATGCAGTTGGGCTTGTTTCGAAAATGACATGTCGTTTTTGAGGCAGGCTTTTTTTAAAATGTTTGAATACTATTTAATGGGAAGGTTGGAGTCTTCATGCCTCTCAAAGAAATTTTATCTCTCCATACATTAAATAATCATAAACGCGTTTTTATCCTAGGTATCGATGGGCTAGGTGGTTCCGGGAAAACTACTTACGCTTTCTCGCTTCAAAACGCATTGAAAAACGAAGGCATTCCTGTAGAGGTTTTGCATATTGATGATTTTATTCATCCGAAGGAAATACGATACGATCATAACAAACCGAACTGGGAATGCTACTATACTTCCCAATGGAGATACGATTATTTGATGAAGGAACTCCTAAACCCCATACAATCTCGGCAAAAAATAAATAAAGAAATTGAAATATACGATAAGCAAAACGATGGTTACCTCAAAAGACACATTACTTTACCAACCGATTCGATTTTAATTATTGAAGGTGTATTTATACAACGCTCTGAGCTACGTTCGTATTTTGATTATGTGATTTATGTAGATGAAAATAAGGAAAACCGCTTGCAAAGAGTGTTAAAGCGAGATACTTACATCGGGGATAAAAAAGCCATTTTCGAAAAGTATGAAAAACGTTATTTTCCAGCGGAAGATCAATATATTTTGGATTACAATCCTAAACAGAAAGCTAACTATATAAAGAAAACTTAGTACCCATTCTAAGATGAACACTAAGTTTTAATATTTAAGACCGGAATTATTTAATTTTTACCCTCTGTTAAACTTGGCTGTTGGTTTCCACTTCAAGTGAAAATCAATACTGGGCTTTAATAGAGCCATTTATTAGATGTGATTATCATTATTCATCATGTAAATAAGTAAACTCATATATTAACCTTTTTCCATCTAAAGTAATCGTGACAATCTCTTTTTCGTTCGCCGAAACAAACGTAGTTGTCTCTCCGTTTTCTGATTCCTTTTTCCACTGAATGAGGGGACCTTTTGTTATTTCCTCTAAATAAGAATTGTATTTAGCGGGTGTTGCCGCATCCCAATGATAGGTTTCTTTGTTAAGAGAAATTGATATTGGTTCTAAGCCAACAGGGAAAATCAAATTTCCATAACCATGTGTAACGTAAACCTGAGCTGCCCCATTATTTGGTTCAATTCCGTCTATTTTTAGAGTTTTCATCGCGTGAAAAATTTCCGCATATTCAAGCTTTGGATAGTCAAATGTAAAATGGGCGATTTCCCCATTTTCGATCGGAATGAAAAAATGATAACGTTGGGCTGTGTCCATCATCTTAACATGTTCGATATTCATCTGTGTTTCATATGGGAAATTTTTAAGCTCTGTTTTGACAAACATCGGTAATTGAGCTGTTAGCGTCTCCATTTCTTCCTCTGTAATAATATTTATAGCCCCAACAGGTACATCCATATTTTCTCGAAAAATTTCCCATCCATTCGATATCCTTTCAGTAAAAACACCCTTTAGCCCCCAGCTAATGTCTCCTATTCCCATTGGCTGTTGAACAGCTGTTTGAGGGACTTCACTTTTCTGAATCATTGCATATATAAACCCACTGCCTATAAACAAGAATACACATGTGGCGACAAGAGCTCTCCATTGGTAGCTTCTTTTTGGAGAATGATCAATAGATTGATTTCGGATTGATTTAGAGAGCCTAGATTTTAACGCCTCTTTCTCATCTTGGCTTGGACGAAATTGTTTCAATAATTTCCACTGTTCATCATTAAAATTGTTCAAAATACTCACCACCTTTATAGTCCATCTCTCTTTTTAGGGCAATTATGGCTCTTGATACCGTTTTTCGAACCTTTGCTTCTGACCAATTGAGAATTTCTGCAGTTTCCTTTGTTGAATACTCTTCAATTTTTATTAAAATTATGACCAATCGGTAATTCGGTTTCAGTTTTTTCAAAACATCCATTAGTTGCATGACCGTTTCCTTGTTTTCTACATATTGTTCAATATTAAATGAAGAAGGCATTTCCTTTTCAAAAGAAATAACTTTAAACAAATTTCTACGTTGTCGCTTACGAATTTCATCAATAACAATATGCTTGGCAATGCTAAAAAGCCATGTCTTAATACTTGAACCTTTGTCGAAACGGTCATAGGCGACATAAGCACGAAGGAATGTTTCATGAACGAAATCATCACAACTTTCCTTATCACTTAGTAGATAAAAGATAAATCGATAAATGTCTTCATAATAGGTGTCATACCAATCCATTACAAGCTCATCTTTACTCTTAACCAATCTCCTCTTCACCTGCCTTTTTCTCTCTCATACTATCAGTCGTAGAAGTTCGAATTTTGTGACACTTATTATAATAATTTACCTCAACAGAATCCATAGGATGAAATTAGAAAAACACGATGGAGCTCCAATTAGAGTTACATCGTGTTTTGTTAGAAATTTTATTATTCATAAGAAGTTATCGAAAAGTGTCCACCCCAAAAACACATTTAACCTCATTCTGTCCACGAGCGGTGCCAGGCACCACAAAATTAGAAGGTTCCTGGAGCGCTGGAGATTTTCCATCCGTTTTCTGTTTTTTGGAATTCAACATCCGAATACTCAAAGATGAGGCTGCTTCCGATCGGAACTCTAAAGACAAATTTTCCGCTTTGCCCATTGTTTGATGATTCAACAACGGTTGCTCGGCTATAGTTTGCTAGTGAGCCTCCATCTGCATTAGGCTGGACCATTTTTCCTTTATACTCTAAGATTTTCGCTCTCTTTAAAAATGCCTGGACTGCATCAGAAGTATAGGACTCAGATAAATAGTTGACAAGCTTGGATTTTGTATTTAAATCTGATCCCATATAGCGATATTCCATTCCATTAAGAGTAAAGGTTTCAATTACTCCTTCATTCGGTTTTCCTCCCGCTAAAACATACCAGTACTTATTAAAGGCTTCATTTACTGTCTTAATGACTTCTTCCTCTTCTAAACTACTAAAAGCGGGGTAATAATTCCCTGGCTTTACACTTTGAATCATTTTATCTTTTAAAACGAAGGCTGTTTTGTATACACTATGATTTTGAATTTCTTGATTCGTAATCGTCCCGCTGTTTCTATTCACGTAGTATAAATAATGTTCCGTTTCAGCTATCTTTTCAAGCTTATTATCAATGCTGTCGAACATCATATCCTTTGAATATATCTCTAATGAAAATAATAATTTTTTCTCTTTTTGCTCTGGTGACACAAACACAGATACAATATAATTGCTGCCAAGGCCGTTTCCTTCTTCCAGAACAATAT
>JAEWIG010000346.1 GCA_023387295.1 Bacillota bacterium
GTGTTAGGACTAATCCTGGCAGGTGCATCATGACGGAGGCTCTTAAACCTGTTCCTACATTCGTTGGGCAAGTTGTTAAATACCCAACAGCCTCATCATAGGCGTAATCAATTTCTTCTTCTAGCCAATCATCAATTTCACTGGCTAAATTCAATGCTTCTGTCAATTGAAACCCTGGAAATAGGCATTGTATCCGAATATGGTCCTCTTCATTAAGCATGATACTCACATCCTCGTTTTCAGAGAGAAGGCAAGCACCGAAAGTTGATTGCTCTGCAAGATGAGGACTAATTAAATGTTTTTCCATAAGGACTCTTTTTTGAAGAGGCTGGAGCTCATCCATTAATAAAAGCTCTAAATTTCCTAGCTTTGTAAACGGCGACTGTTCAACCCTTTCTTTAATCTTATGAATAACAGACTTGGCTTCATCATTCGTAAATAAAATCGGAAATTTATATTGGTTAATATTTCTGGCTAGTCGAATTCGGGAGCTTAAGATGATATCCGAATCAGGACCCTCTGCACTCATCCAGGAGCTAACAGCTTGATTAATGAATCGTTCTAATGACAAGCTTATTCCCCTCCCTCATAATCCGCCTGAAGTTTTCCTTCTAGTAGACGGATTTCATCTCTTAATTCCGCCGCTCTTTCAAATTCTTCTTTTAGGATAAAATCCTGCAGTTGTTGCTTTAATTCGGCAATATTTTTTCTTATATGAATACTTCCACCAACTCTAGCAGGGATTTTTCCATTGTGTACGGTATTCCCACTATGAAGTCGTTTGAAAATCGGTTGCAACTGAGTTTTAAAAGCTTCATAGCAATGTGCACAACCAAACCTCCCTACATTAATAAATTGTTGGAGGGTCATGGAGCATTGCTCACATTGTGCAATCTTTTCTTGTTGAAATGCATCTTGCGGCGTTTTTTGAAAGGTGGGATCAATATTAAACAATCCTGCTAATAAGTTATTAATTGAAAAACCGGGTGCACCATTAAACATGAACATATCGCCTTTTTCTTGAGCGCATTTTTCACATAGATGGTGCTCTGCCTTTTCTCCATTAATAATTTTTGTAAAATGAAGAGTTGCCGGTCTTTGATTACATTCTTCACATATCATGTTTTCACCTCTCCAACTTGCGATGAAGATTAAAAAGTCCGGGAAAAATAGCTGTCGAATTTCTTCGTCGCTCTTTTTGTCCTCCTTTTTAATCGTTATTATTAATATTTTTATTTATATTTTAATGTAGTTAGCACGGCTTTTATCATTCTTGCTCGAAGCTCATCCCTGTATGGAAGATCGATATAGAGAACAGAGCGATCGATTACACTCAGCATAATACGAGCTTCCCTCTCTGTAATAATATCCTCCTCCACAAGTCGCAAAATAACGTCCTCTCCACTACTCTGTGTTAAACGATTATGAATTAAGGATAATAATTGCTCGATTAAATGTGCGTCATCATGGGATTGCACTTTCATAATTCTTATATACCCGCCGCCTCCACGTTTACTTTCAACAGCATAACCTTTTTCAATAGTAAAACGCGTGTTTATGACATAGTTGATTTGTGAGGGTACACATTGGAATTTATCTGCAATTTCACTCCGCTTTATCTCAACGATTTCTCTCTCGCTCATCTCCAACACTTGTTTCAAGTAGTTTTCGATGATGTCTGAAATGTTTCTCACAATTCCTCCCCCTAATCTGACTTTGACTATATTTGACTTTAATTATACAAAACAATTTATGACCATGCAAATGAACTGGTATTATTAATTTCCCCTAATTTTTTCGTTCTCAAACGTGTAAACAGAACCTTCTTCATGCTTTGTTTAAGAGTCTGTAAATCTTGATGAAACAAAGAAGCCAAGGTAGCTCCTAGCATCGCGCTTCCTTGACCTTCCTTATCTTTAAATGGACTAAAGAGAATAACTAATTATATCCATACGATTCATAGTAGCTTTCATTCAATCTATGCTTATTCGAATAAATATCCTCATTTTGGAGATCGTGTTCTTCAAGCTTTCGGTATAAAGTAGCAAGACTAATCATTAATTGATTTGCGATTTGTTTTTTCGCTTTAACCGAATGACCATATTTACTCAGCATATTTTGGAGGATTTCCTTTTCATGTAGACTGAGCATCGTTTTTAATGAAGGATTTCCAGAGGCATTATCTATATTTCTAAGCATCCGTAAAGGAAGGCTATGGACTGTAATCCGAATGGTTTGCTCCATATTAACGGCATACTCAACGGTGTTTTCTAATTCACGTACATTTCCAGGCCAGCTATACTTTTGAAATTTTTCAATGACCTTCGGATCAAACCCATAGATTTCTTTATTTAACGATGCTGTATGCTTCGACAAGAAATGATTCATTAAGATCGGAATATCAATTTGCCTTTCCTTTAATGGCGGCAAATGTAGAGGGATAACATTTAAACGAAAAAATAAATCAGCACGGAACTCCCCTTCTTGCACCATTTTCTCTAAGTTCTGATTGGTTGCTGCAATGACTCGAATATCAATGGGAATAGGCTTGCTGCTCCCCACTCGTTCAACCTGTTTATGTTGCAAAACATGCAGAAGCTTAACTTGCAGGTGTAATGGTAAATCACCAATCTCATCTAGAAAAATCGTTCCCCCGTCAGCCATTTCGAACTTACCGATTTTCCCTTCTTTATTAGCACCTGTAAACGCTCCTTTTACATAACCGAACAGTTCACTTTCAAGTAAGGTTTCAGGGATCGACCCGCAATTGACAGAAACAAACGGTCCTGTAGATCTTTTACTAGCATTGTGAATCGCCATTGCAAAGACACCTTTTCCCGTCCCACTTTCTCCTGTGATCATGATGCTTGATTTACTATTACATACCTTTAACGCCTGGTGTTTTAAACTTTTGATTATATTGCTTTCACCTTTTACCTCAGCGAACGATAAATCTATCTCACTAGAAGTAAGAGAATAGGCGAGTTTTCGGACATCCGACATTTTCCGAATAGAAGCAACCGCTCCATAAACTTGATTTTGATTGGATATTGGCATTGCCGTTACAATGAAATGAAAGTGCTGCTCCGATGTTTGGTAAATCTCCTCTTTTTCTGAATACCCTTTACCTGTTTTTAGAACGGACATCATCGGTGAGCCTGGTAAAATCCGTTCAATCAACTCGCCAATAATAGCTGATTTCTCTTTGGTAAGCAGCATCTCAACCATATGATTGCAATGAGTAACGACACCATCTTTATCGATCGCAATAATCCCATCTTGAATGGAATCAACAATGGTATCCAATTTGTTTTTTGTTAATAGCAATTGCTTCGTCGTTTCCTTTTCTGCTACTTTTCCCGTTATCAACTCAGACATTTGCCTTAGGAAATTTATCATTTGCTCTTTATTTTCAATGAGCCGAATAGATTGTTCCTGATTAAAGGCAGCAAGACCTATGACACCAATTGCTTCCCCCTTATATAGAATAGGGCAACAAATTTCCGCTACCTCCTCAAGCTCACCAGGATCGTACATTGGATCATTCCGTGTGTCCTCTACAACAAATGCCTGTTTTGTCAAAAGAGCACGACCATATACATAGCCTGCATCTATTGCTCCACCCTCTTCTACAGAGTTAATTCGCTTTCTACATTCTCCCGTTCCGGCAATAACCATCATCGTTTCATCGACAATTTCTGTCTCTACCTTTAATGCTGCAGCAATAACTTCCGCAATCTGCTGCACTACTTCCTGTATCCCTTTTAAAAAAGTCACTTTCTCACTCCTTTCTTGTCATTTTTTTAATTTTCAGATTTATATCCTTAATAATTCGATTTGCTTTAGTAAAAATCCTTTTATTCTCATGCGATATAAAAAACCCTTGATATCGGAAAAACAGACTTTGATTCTGCTCCATTCCGGTAAAAAGGGCTTTTTTATAAGTTACATTAAACGGATTCTGTCTCCATTAAGCTAAGCTTTTGATTTTCCGCCTGGTAAAATTGTAACTTTCGATCCTTGAGCGGTGTAACTGTGCCAACATTTCGATTTCTTCTCAAGATCTCCAGATCGACTTCTCCGACAATAATGGTTTCAATGTTGGAGTTACATTCCCCAACAATTCCTTTTTCCGGGAAAGTGAAATCACAAGGCGAAAAAATCCCTGACTGCGCATATTGAACGTCCATATGCGGAACATGCGTCATATTTCCGGCTGTACCGGCAATAACGGTATACACTTGATTTTCAATTGCCCTCGCCTGTGAACAATACCTAATTCTTAAATAGCCTTGTTGATCCTCTGTCGAAAATGGCGTGAAAATTATTTGTGCGCCCTTATCAACAGCAATTCGTGCAAGCTCTGGAAATAAAATATCGTAGCTAATCAGCAATGAGATTTTTCCACAGTCTGTATCAAAAACCTGTACCTCATCCCCTGGTTGGATTCCCCACCATTTACGATCATCTTGCGGAATGTGAATTTGTCTCTGCCTTTCAATTGTCCCATCTCGTCTAAATAGATAAGCTACGTTATAAATTGAATTATTTTCTTCAACAAAATGAGATCCGGCAATAATATTGACATTGTATTTAATCGCCAATTCAATAAATGTCTCGACATACTGATCCGTAAAGCTCGTCAGCTTCTTTACTTGTAAGCTAGGAACATCCTCCCCGAGAAAAGATAACAGTTGCATCGTGAAGGTTTCTGGAAATACGACAAAATCAGACCGAAAGTTTGCGCTCGCATCGATAAAATATTCACATTGATTCGCGAAATCAGTGAAGGAATCAATTTGTTTCATCATGTATTGCACAACAGATATTCGAACAGGAAAAGCCCTTTTATAATGATGCCTTGCTTTCGGTAAATAATCAACGTTATACCATTCCATTAATGTTGCATGCTTTAGAGATGCTGTGTCATCTAATAAATAATTGGAATTTACCCGTTTCAAAACAAAGCCATTCATGGCTTGGAAGGTTAATACTGGGTCATAAAGATTTTGTTTAATCACTTCGTCAACATACTCTCTTGCGGATAATTTATCAGAGTACTTATTATAGTTAGGTATACGGCCGCCAATAATAATACTTTTTAAATTATGCTCCTGACAAAACTTCTTACGCGCCTCATACAGCCTTTGTCCGATCTTCATTCCCCGATAATCTGGATGCACCGCTACATCAATTCCATAAAGATTCAATCCCTTTGGATCATGATTGCGAATAAATCCATCATCTGTTATTTCATCGAAGCTATGGTCATCATCATATTCATCAAAATCAACAATTAAACTTGAACACGAACCAATAATCTTTCCCCCGTACTCGACACAAAATTGACCCTCAGGAAAATACTTTAGATGACTTTCTAAATGATCGGTATTCCATGGTTCCATATTTGGAAATGCAATTTTGGACAATTCGATAATCTCATTAAAATCTTCTTGTCTAATATTTCGCACAATCATTTTCTTATCAAAGTTTGACGGTGCATTAGTTGACATAAATAAAACCAGCCCTTCTTTTTGTTTAACCTTTTATTGTTTTACTTCTGACCATACTCGGTCAAAAATGAGTGTTGCTTCGCCAAGATCAATTGCATGGATTCCTCGCTCGACTTCTTCTTTTGGAATTTCAACCTCTTTTCGGATATCTTCAGGCAAAAGCTTCAATGCCTCAAAATTCGGATTCGCATAAGGATAATCCATAACAATTTCCTTACTTACTTCTGGACGGAGAATATAATCAATGAACTTTAGCGCATTTTCTTTATTTGCCGCATCTTTAGGAATGACAAAGTTATCCTGCCATAAGCTTAAAGGTTCTTTTGTATAAACCTTTTTCAATGCTTTATTTTCGCGAATAGCTAAGTTCGCTTCAGCGCCGTAGACAAATCCAGCTTTTACTTCTCCACTCACTAATAAAGTTTTCGGACTGTCACCGTCAAACACTTTAATGTTCGGTTTTAATTTCTTTAACCAATCACCCGCCTCTTCAATTTCTTTCTCATTCGTCGTATTTGGAGAATAACCTAAAGCCAATAGCCCCATTCCAATCATGGAACGTGGATCGTCTAAAACAACTAAACCATTTTTAAATACTGGATCTAATAAATCTTGATAAGAGGTTATTTCCTTATCTACAAGATCCGTATTAATGACGATCAGCTCTTCTCCCCATAAGTAAGGAATCGAATATTTATCGTCTGGATCGGCATATGTGCCTAAAAATTCTTCTCCAATATTTTTGATGTTCGGGATATTTTCTAGACCAATTTCTTCAACTAACCCTTCTTTAATTAGCACATCTACATAGTATAGTGAGGCAACCGCTAAATCGTATTGCCCTTTGCCCGTGCTTAATTTCGCGAACATTTCTTCATTCGAGGAATACGTTCCATAATTTACTTTAATGCCTGTTTCCTTTTCAAAATCTTTAATCACCTTTGAAGGCAAATATTCTGACCAGTTAAAAACGTTCAGAACCTTATCATTAGAGCCTCCTGCCTTCTCTCCACCACAACCACTAATGACTAATGTGACCAACAATAATATCATCCACAGTATCTTAGTGCCTTTTCTCATTCTCAAAATATCTCCTCCTTGTTTTAACTTTTTCTAATATGTGTATGACTAACTATCACTCTTTTTTTTCCTCTGCAGTCTTTGAGCAAAAAGAACAAATGAAAGGGTTAAAGCAAGCATTAATGTTGATAGAGCATTAATTTCTGGGGTAACCCCTTGTTTAACCATCGAAAAAATTTGCAAAGGCAAAGTTGTACTAGTTGGACCTGCAACAAAAAAGCTTACGATCACATCATCAAGTGAAAGCGTAAACGCTAACATCGCACTAGCTACAATAGCGGGTGCTAAAAGAGGCAGCGTAATTAAACGAAATGTTTGCCATTCATTTGCCCCAAGATCCCTTGATGCCTCTTCAATCGACGGATCAAACCCATTTATTCTTGCATTGATGACGACGACGACAAAAGGAATCGAAAAGGTAATATGCGCAACGAGTAATGTCCCCATGCCTAGTGGAATGTCTATCATTGTAAAAAAAGCTAATAACGCTATACCCATCACAATTTCAGACATGACAAGCGGCACATAGAGCATGGCATCTATAATTCCCTTTCCTCGAAAGCGATATCGATGCATCCCCACGGCGACTAAGGTTCCTAGCATCGTAGAAATGATTGTCGATAATAATCCGACCGTTAGACTAACTTTCGTCGCGTCTAAAATAGTCGTATTCGTCCATAGCTTTGCATACCAATCAAATGTAAACCCTCTCCATACGGCATTTAGCTTCGAATCATTAAAAGAAAAGATCACTAAGATGAAGATTGGGATATATAGAAATGAGTAAATGAAACCTGCATAAACAATTTTTGACCAGCGAGAAAATTTACCCATCCTACAGCACCTCCGTATCATCTGTTTTTCCACCAGATACCCTTAAGTAGAAGAAAATCATGATGAGGGTCAGAACCATTAAAATAATTGATGCAGCGGAACCAAATGGCCAATTTCTTGCGGTTAAAAATTGATTCTTGATTAAATTTCCGATGATCATTGTTTTCGCTCCGCCCATTAAATCGGAAATAAAGAATAGCCCGAGTGTCGGAATAAACACTAAGAGAGAAGCGGCAACGACCCCTGGAAATGTCAGTGGCAATGTCACCTTAAAGAATGTTTGCCACGGTTTTGCCCCTAAGTCACTAGATACTTCTAAAAATGTTTTATCTAGTTTCTCAATGGAAGAGAATAATGGGAGAACCGCAAATGGAAATAACGTATAAACGAAACCTACAAGGGTGGCTCCATTGTTATAAAGCAAGGTAAGCGGTTCAGCTATAAACCCTATTTTTAGTAAAATCGTGTTTATGACACCTTCCGTTCGTAACAAAACAATCCATGCGTATGTGCGAATCAATGAGTTCGTCCAAAACGGAACGATAACAAGCATTAACAATAATGTCCGATACTTAACCGGTGACTTGGCAATTATGTAGGCAAAGGGATATCCGAATAGGATACAGATGGTTGTCGTAGCAGCTGCCATAAGAATCGACACAACGATAATTTTGATATAGAGAGGTTCAAAAAAGCGAGCATAGTTTTCAAGTGTAAATATATATTCAATTCCACCGTATGTTCCCCGTGACATGAAGCTAACAACAAATACGAGAATAAGGGGGATAAACAAGAACAGTAGTAACCAAATGGTGACAGGCGATATCGTCCAAATGACAGCAAAATTTATTCCTTTTATTGGAAATTTCCTTTTTGGTTTAATGGACACAGTTGTACCAAGTGTCGCTTTTTCCCTTTCCAAGCAGTTCCACCCACTTTCACTTTAAAGGATTAATTAATTTAATAATTCAGAATAATTTAGGTGCAAATTAGCTAATCTCCTTAATTATCTAAGGATCTAAGAGGTTAATAAAACGGAAGACTCAGGATCCCAGCTAATATAAAATGGATCGCCTACCCCTATAGGGCCTTTCATATCTTCAGTTTCATTTACCGTTACCGCCTGGCCACTAGGCAATGTGAAGATCAATTTAGTAACTGATCCCACATAAATTTTCTCTTTAAAAACACATTTCATTACAGACATCGTGTCATTTGGTTTTGTCTGTATGATTGCTTTTTCTGGTCGGATGGCGACGTATACTTCATCCGACATTTTAATACCTTGCTTTCGTGGTACTTTGATTTCTTGCCCTCCACAATTGATATACATCCATTGTCCATCTATCCTCGTCACTGAACCGTTAAAGATATTTGTTTCACCAATAAACTCAGCAATGAATCTAGTTTTTGGACGCTCATAAATTTCTGTAGGAGAACCGATCTGCTCAATATTTCCTCCATTCATAACAATAATGCGATCAGACATTGTTAAGGCTTCTTCTTGGTCATGGGTCACATATATAAAAGTAATGTTCAACTCTTGCTGAAGGTGCTTTAACTCTATCTGCATTTGCTTTCTTAGCTTTAAATCTAGCGCTCCTAATGGTTCGTCAAGCAATAGCACCTTTGGATTGTTTACTAATGCTCTGGCAATGGCCACACGCTGCTTTTGGCCACCACTTAATTGGTCTGGCTTTCTAGAAGTAAATTTCTCTAGTTGTACGAGTTCGAGAATTTTATTTACTCGATTTTTGATTTCAGCCTTCGGAACCTTTTTCATACGTAGCCCATATGCAACATTGTCAAACACATTCATATGAGGAAATAAAGCATAGCTTTGAAATACTGTATTTACATCGCGTTTATATGGCTCAATGTCATTTACCATTTTACCGTCTACCCATACCTCACCATCTGTCGGTTGCTCAAAACCTGCAATCATTCTTAGTGTGGTGGTTTTTCCACAGCCTGAAGGTCCAAGTAATGTAAGAAATTCCCCTGACTTTACTGAAATATTGATGTCTTTTGCAGCTACAAAATCTTTAAATCTCTTTTCTACCCCTTTCAGTTCAACCATTACTGCACTCAAATTATCTCCCTCCGTTCAAATCCTTCTATCGTATATTCAACTAGTTATTTCGTTTTGTCGCTAAAAGAATATTTCAATATAGATTAGTTTTTTTATTGCAATTGTCATGCCAAACTAATAAAGCGATGAATCTTATGCTTAATAGAACCTTTATCCTAAATAATTTCTCATTTTTGATAAGAGATTTACCTTGTTTTTCTCTTTTGTTCTAAAAATTCTAACTATTCAGCTTATTCTACATGCATTTTTATGTTTTACGATGATTTCTCAAAAATAATAAAGATTTCTCAAAAATGATAAACACTTCTAATTTTCACGAAAGCTTGTCTAATAATTTATAGTAATACTTTAATACACTAACTGCTTTTGCATGCTGATTATAAAAAGGTATAGGTTGTAAGTGTGTTTTTTCTAATGGGTATTTCCCTTCCCCTGTCATAAGAACATTCGACGCAATCAATTTCCCCATCAATGTTGACATTGCAGCTCCATGTCCTGCATAGCCAAAAGCAAAATGAGTTCCGTCCTCTAACTGACCCATATATGGGACTTTGTCTTTTGTAAAACCTACTTTTCCACTCCATTGATATTCAACTTTTATGTCTTTTAATTCCGGAAATACTTGAAGCATCCCTTCATGCAACTGCATGAATAATTGCTTCGCATCGCGCTTACTTGTCGTTCTTCCAGATCCTCCAAACGCAAGACGATGGTCATCTGTTTTTCTAAAATAGTATAATAGGTTTTTCGTATCTGAAATAGCACGGTTCTTTGTAATTAATCCATTTAAAACATCCGGCTGGATTGGCTCTGTCGCTATCATTATACTTTCAACAGGGATAACGCTTCTTCCAATATCCTTATGGATATTTCCAGAGTATGCATTTGTAACGATTACAATTTGGTCTGCAATAACTCTGCCTTCCTGTGTTGTGACGATTACTTTCCCTTTAGAATTCCTTTCAATTTTTAGCGCTTCAGAATGCTCATATATCGTACCCCCAAGCTGCTCTGTTACATCTGCTAATCTTAGCGCATAATTTAGTGGGTGAAAAATCGCACTTTTCTCGTCGATACAGCCACCTGCATAAAATGCACTATTCAGTTCATGCTGCATTTCATTCTTATCAAGAATCGTTACCTCGTGATTGAAATCCCGATATAATATTTCTTGCTCACGCTTTAAATCCTCTAGATGTGATGGCTTGTAAGCAGCATACATGTGACCTTCTCGGTGGAAGCCACAATCCATATCATGGTCTTTGATAATTTTTTCAATTAAATCAATCGAATCCAAGGATAATGCAAACATTTGCTTCGCCTTGTGAAATCCGTATTTCTTGGCAAGTGTACTCATAGAGAGAACATACCCTGTTAATATTTGACCTCCATTTTTCCCACTCGCACCATCGCCTATCCTGCCCTTTTCGAGAACAACCGTTTGACAATTTTTCTTTTGCAGATGATAGGCAGTAGATAAACCTGAATATCCACCACCGATAATGACAACCTCACATTCCTTGTCTCCCTTCAAAGATGTACGACTTTTTCGCTCCTTTTCAGTTGCTTCCCACATTGATAATTGTTGACCCATCTTCTCCTCGCCCTTCTTTATAACTCGCCTTTTTGTTACATTTCGATATAAACACCTTCAGATGGTTTCCCTACACAAAGAAGCATTTTTTGTGTTGAAAGGTTCATGATAATTGAAAAAACAGTTTCCATTCTCCGATGTGGAGGAGCATCTTCATTAACAAAGCTGTTAATAGAATCCGGATAGTTGTATTGATCAGAAAACCATTCTTTAAAATCCTTTTCTTCAATTTTTCGATTTTGCGATATTTCAAATTCTACAAGCTGCTTAGCCCGCTTCATTCTAACCATTGAATCCTCTTTAATGCGGTCATTTTTATCAATTAAGTGTGACTTTATAAACGGAGAGCAGATATGATTTGTATGAACAACGTAACCGTTTCTATTTTCCTCGATGCTTATTCCGATTGGACTTACCTCTGCATTAATAACCATCCCATTTTGACTATCAGCTGAACCAATTAAAAAATTTGCTGTTGATGCCATTAAACCTTTGTCTATCTTTAATAT
>JAEWIG010000364.1 GCA_023387295.1 Bacillota bacterium
GCCTTTGACTTTGCAGGATTTTACTGGGACTTCAGAGCAGATTTTACGAAGAGGGTTTTATCATATTATGCAGGCCCTGAATCCGCTTCAGCAATATTTGAGCGCGTTAAAAGCTTCTACGGTTTGCAGCCTGTTTTTCATGAGTTATTACATGCTGTGAGAAATGGTGTCGAAATAAATGTGAATGAAAAAATACAAAAATTAATCCAGCTACAAGAAGCGGGTCATGACTATTTCTATTAAAGTCATTACCCGTTTTTTATTTTGAATTTGCATAATTAAAACGGATGATTGAAAAACCTAGCGATGATGTGGCAACAACTTTTGAGGATCTTGGTTTAAAGATGGAAATATCCTTCTCTTCGCTAAAATGATAGAGCATTCGTTTCCCCTCCAATATCATCTTATTATCATGGTAAAATTATATTAAATATATAATTTAAGGAGATAGTATTGAATAAAATTCCACAATAACTTACTCTATCATCTCTTATCGCAACATCGGTAAGGGATGTTTTACTATTAATTCGAAAAATTTTAAGACTTTTCACTATACTTGTCAGTCTAACGATTAGAACGAAGAAAGGGGGAGGAATCTCCTTGGAGATAAAAGAACTTTTGAAGAAAGCAAAAAAGGGAGATGATGATGCATTTTATCAATTAATGCAAATGCATAAGGTGCAATTATTGAAAATGGCTCTTTCTTATTTACGAAACGAGGAAGAAGCAATCGAAGCTCTTCAAGAAGTAACGTTTCGAGCTTATCAAGCAATAAAAAAAGTAAAGCAGCCTGACTATTTTTCCACATGGCTTATCCGAATTATGCTGAACTATTGTCATGATCAGCATAAGAAAAAGAAAAGAATTGTTTATGCAAATGTAGATGAGAATCTATCAGAAACAATTGAGTTCAGCAATGGAATAGCAATAGAGGAAGCTTTATATAAAATTAACTCGGACTGTAGAGAGGTCATCATTCTTAAATACTATCATGATTTAAAAATAAAAGAGATTGCGGAACTATTAGAAAAACCCGAAAGTACGATTAAAACTTGGCTTTACAAAGGGCTAGGAGCATTAAGGCAACAACTCGATGAAAGGAGCGAGCTAAATGCATGAGTTTAATAAGGAAGAACAAGAATTAGAAAAATCAAAACTAAATTATCAACAGCTTAGCATTTCTGATGATTTAGCCAATCAAGCGATCTTGGAAGGAATGAATCGCGCCAAAAACAGAAAAGCAAAGAAAAGAAAGTATTCTTCCCTATCATTTTTTCTAGCTGCAAGCATCTTGATTGCCGGATTTATTTCTTCCATTAAAATATCAGATACAATGGCAGACTATATGTCCAATGTTCCCGGCATAGAAACAATCGTAAAGTTTATCCGGCATGATAAAGGGCTGCTTGCTGCTGCAGAAAATAACTTTTTTCAAAAAATTGAGGCTTCCGATGAGGTTGATGGCTTGAAAGTAACAATCGATTCGATTATCCATGATGAAAGAAATTTAATTGTGCTTTTTCATTATGAAGCAATCAACAATAACCAAGAGTTCTTTCCAATAGAAATAAATTTACTAACTGCCGATAGAGAAATTCTCCCATCCAGATCAGCTTTTACTTCTTTTGATAGAGATGGTGATTCCTTTAGAGTGGCAAAATTTCCTCTAAACGAAAATGATGTGCTTCCGGAAAAACTTATTGCATCTTTCGAATTTAGTGAATTTGATGAATCAAACGAATTTATTGTAGGCGACAAAAAATTTGATCGTAACCATGAAATTGCTTTTTCAATTAACAAGGATAATTTTGCTAAAAAAGAGGTCTATCAATTGAATCAAACGATCTCTGTAGAAGGACAAAAAATCACCATACAGGAAGTTACCTTATATCCGTCTCAGGCAGATGTAAAGCTTATATATGACGAAAATAACAGTAAAAGGATTTTTGGGATTGATGATTTTGAGCTAATTGATGAAGCCGGTAGAGTTTGGCGTCCTTATGCGGATCAAACTTTTAATCTAGATAATGAAGAAGGAAGAATCATTCATTTAGAAAGCCCCTATTTCTCAAATCCTGAAGAATTGTCTTTACGATTTAGTAGCATACGTGCTTTAGATAAAGATGAAATTTGGGTGGAAATTGATCCAATTCAACAGAAAATCCTTAAAGCGCCAAAAGACGGAAGAATAACAGAATTATTCTTCAGAAAAGAAGAAATAGGCATTATATTAACAGCAAATTACGCCTTTTTACAGAACCAAATCTTTATGTACGCTGAGGATGCAGATGGTAACATCATTGGAGATGGACAATCACTTGGCGCTGGTGGTTCACCCAGTGACAATTATGTAAATTATTTTGTCCCATATCCTTCAGATGAAGTCATTAAGGGACCGATTAGACTCAAACTGTTAGACTACCCTGCTACTATTAATAAGGAAATCAAGTTGAAAATTAAATAGCAATATCCAATTTGGCTTACCCCGATTTCTTCCTAGCTACTACCGAAATAACTAATTTTTCAATTTAAGCCTGTTACAATAAAAGAGTTGTCTCACTTTTCCATTTGGCTGTGAGACAACTCTTTTCTTTATGCAATTTCCACTCGAAACTCTCGCTTAATCCTCCACAAGTGAGAATATCCATTTCACATAGGAAATGACTGTCGAGGCTCTCCGGTTAAATGTTGAATAAGATTGCACATTATAAACGCCACATTCCTGCATGATTTCGATAACCTTGGCTCGGTCAAATTCCTGCTTCATAAAAAACTCATGAAACACCTTATGAAAAATTTTATGCTTCAATATTTGTGAAGCTATCGCTAAATACTTTTCCTTATATGGCAGGGACATAATATCTCTACCTAAATCGGTTAATAAAAAATAGATTCGATTATCAGCATCCTTGCCCTTTTCAATTAAACCTAAATAGATACCGACATCTGTATAATAGTTTGTTTGCCGCTCTTCAAAGTTGAAATTCTCCGTTAAGAAGTCCTTATGCAATGATTCATTGACTAATAATCCAAGTAAATCAATGACTCTTTGGAATGAATCTGCTTGCGGAAAAGGAACCTCTGGCTCTGCAATAATTTCAACTTTCCCATGAATTTCTCTCAAATCATGAACGGTAATTTTCTCATGCGATACTTTAAAATTCACCTGTTCGATAAGTTGGATGGAGTTAAAGACGTTCTCATCTGTAAATTCATATATAAAGAAGCTAAAAATATCATTTGAAAAAGTAAAAAAGATCGGCTTTACTTGTTTATTGATTTTGTTCTGCCACACCCGATATGGATAAAATAGCTGACGAACATTGAAATCAGTCACTGATTCTTTTTTTGCTTCAACAATCGCAAAGTTTTGTAAGCTCTCATAGCCGCCATCAATTTCAATTTGTGACCCATTTACATCAATATTTCTATATATGCCTTGTTGGGATCTCACTTGAAAAGAGAAATCTCCACTCCCCATCCGCCCCGAAACAGTCGGAAAAACATTTCCTAAGTTCTCCGCATAATCTTCACCTAATAAATAATGGATCATGCCAGACACATAGGCACAGTGCAAAGCAGAGCTTTCAGAATAAAGATTTTTCGGATCAACCGTCTCAATATGCTTTGGGATGCTAACCATGATTGGCTTTTGCTTCTTGTACTCCACTTTTTCAAAAATATCAAACTGTCCAATGATATACTTCGAACGCGACAAAGGCAGAATCGATAAACCATTATCCTTAAAAATCGCTGGTAAATTATTTTCATGGTCAAATTTACACATCAATCGTGGCTCACGAAATTCACGAATCTCGGAAGCAGCTATTTCATAAAAGCCATCTTGGTTTAATCCTTTTAAAATGGCATATTTGTCAAACAGCTTATTCCAAGCCGTATCGTTTTTAAATTCTGGTTTATTTGCTGAAGTCATAATAGTCGCCTACTACTAGCACTTCGTTTATTTTCCCTCTACCTTCCGCCTTCGAATTAATCGCACGATTTGCCTGAACCGTGACAATATTAAATCCCTCATAAATCTCTCTGATAAACGGGGTATCCGAATTGCTTAACAATACTTTACAACCACGATCATTTAATTGTTTAAAAACATCTCTCAGCTCATATTGCTCTGCTTTACCAAAGCCTTCTTGCGCATAGCTTGTAAAGGATGATGTTTGTGAAACCGGATCATACGGGGGATCAAAGTATACGAAATCGCCACTTTTCGCCTCTTTCACCGCAGCCTTAAAGTCTCCATTTAAAAACGTAATATTACTTTGATTTAAAAATTGATGAACCTCACGAAGGACTGCTTCATTTACAATTTCCGGCTTCTTATATTTTCCAAACGGAACGTTAAACTGCCCTTTGCTATTCACTCTGTATAAACCATTGAAGCACGTTTTGTTTAAAAAAATAAACCGAGATGCTTTTTTTACAAGTGAGAGATTTTGATAATCCTCTGATCTATCTAGAGCTCGAATCTCATAAAAATATTCACTTTCATTTACATGACTTCGTAAATCTTCAATTAATTCCTCGAAAAGCTGCTCATCAGCGATAACTTTGTAAACATTGTATAATTCTGAATTAATATCGTTCACGATTGCGTTGTGTGGCTGGATGCTAAATAACATGGCCCCTGCCCCCAAAAAGGGTTCAAAATATGTGTTTTCTCCTATTTCAGGAATATAAGGCTTAATTTGTGGAAGTAGTTGTCTCTTCCCACCAGCCCATTTAAGAAATGGTTGCATGATTATTACTCCTTGCTGCTACTTATTACACCAATTATAACTGTTAATTGCTTGATAGTGTAGACTCTTTCATATAAGTCATTTTCGTGAATATGTCTATTTTCCTCTGCAAATATAAGGATTTCCATTGACTCGACACTGACTATTTTAATATAATACTTAGCCGTAGAGGCGCAAAAATTAACACAAATAAGATATTAATTGAATGATATTAATTGACTCTATGTTGATTATTTCAATATAATACTTAATCATAGAGGAGTTAAAAATATGAACATAAAAAACCATAATCTTGCTTTAAGTATTTTACTAGCCAATTTATTTATTGCTTTTTTAGGGATTGGACTTGTTATTCCTGTTCTCCCGACTATTATGAATGAACTTTCCATAAGTGGAACAGTCGTTGGTTACATGGTAGCTGCTTTTGCTATCTCGCAGCTTATTGTGTCTCCCATTGCAGGGAAATGGGCCGACAAGTACGGCCGTAAACGAATGATTGTAAGTGGTTTGGTCATTTTTGGTTTATCTGAATTTTTATTTGGCTTTGGAAAGACAGTCGAGGTTTTATTCCTTTCACGGATACTCGGTGGTATAAGCGGTGCGTTTATTATGCCTGCTGTAACAGCCTTCATAGCTGACATTACAACGATTCAACAAAGACCAAAAGCGCTAGGATATATGTCTGCCGCTATCAGTACAGGTTTTATTATCGGACCTGGATTTGGAGGATTTTTAGCGGAAGTCGGTACACGAGTACCGTTTTATGCAGCAGGAGTACTTGGGTTAGTTGCTGCATTATTATCATTTATTTTCTTAGCAGAACCTGAAAGATCAGAGGAAACAAAAGCCCAAGAAAATGTGAAAACAGGAATTGGCACCATCTTTAAACCACTATATTTTATTGCTTTTCTGCTGATCTTCGTTGCTTCATTCGGACTTGCAGCATTTGAATCCTTATTTAGTTTGTTTGTCGATCACAAGTTTGGATTTTCACCAAAAGATATTGCTATTGTTATAACAGGTGGAGCCATCTTCGGTGCAATTGCTCAAATCTTTTTATTTGGACCGTTAACGAATAAGCTTGGGGAAATTCGTCTTATTCGATACTGTTTAATATTTTCAGCTATCTTAACGTTTGTAATGACCACGGTAAGTAGTTATGTTCCAATTTTATTGACGACTTTCTTCTTATTTGTAGGCTTTGACTTAATACGCCCAGCCATTACAACATATTTATCAAAAATTGCTGGCAACGAGCAAGGCTTTGTTGGTGGTATGAATTCTACCTTTACAAGTCTAGGAAATATATTTGGACCTATTTTAGGTGGAGTATTATTTGATATTAACTTAAACTATCCGTATTATTTTG
>JAEWIG010000368.1 GCA_023387295.1 Bacillota bacterium
GGTCAAGACTCGGTGTTCCGGTAGCAACAACCTTTCGTAATCAAGCAGAGGATATGAGAAGGATAAGTCTAGAGCAGGTTAAAGAAAAAGCTGCAAAAGCTTCTCCAAAGGTAACACTCATTACTTCATTTTTAATTGCACCTATGATTATGCTAATGATTTTAGGCTTAATCATTCTTAATATGATTTACGGTGAGGACAGTATTTTTAAACTATTTTCAGGTTAATAAAAGTCTATGAAAGGGGTGATGTTTCAAAGATTCATTGAAACAATTGCTAATTAGTTTGTGAAGAGTCAGGATATTCATAAAAAATGTTGAGGAGGAACAAAATGAAAAAGACATTAGTAGAAATGAGAGAGAGGTTTAACAACAGTTGTACAGCAATATATGTAGGGATTAAAGGAAGAGTAAATAACCAAAAGGGTGTTTCCACAATTGAGTGGGTAGGCTTAGCAGCGGTAATTATTGCATTAATGTATGCTCTTGCTAAGGCGATGAAAGGCAGCGGTGGGGATTTGTCAGAAACTATCATAAATAAATTAAAAGAGATGATTCAAAACATTAATACTTGATTAAGAACAATTACATCTTGGAAGGAGGGAAGTCATGCCTAGATTTTATCCCGCAGCTATTATTATTATTTGCTTTGTCTTTTTAGCAGGTTGTCAAGGAGAAAATGGAATTGGAGATGAAGTAAAAGAAGAGATTACTGCGGTTCAAGAAGAGCAACCTTTCACTGAAGAAACTGAAGAAACATCAGCTGACCCAGAAGAGAGCACATTTAATTTAGACGCTCCGAAAATGCCTAGTAATCTTGAAGAAGTAGTTTCCTATCCAGTAGGATTATTTGCCTCAAAGGACACCAAGGTACAAGATGAAGCGGTTCAAGAAGCGTTAGAAGTCATCCCTCCTCTTTCAGAAACGGCAAGCGATGACGAACTATCCAATTTGTTAGCATACGTCTATTCTCTGTTTAAGATGGATTATGATGATCCAAAAGTAATTATTGATTCATTGAGTATTGCATCAACTCCGGACTCAGAGGAAATCACGAAGGAAGAACAAACAGAAACGTTTAATGTTGAGATTATTCTTGATGCAAGCGGCAGTATGAAGAAAATGATTGGATCAAAATCCATGATGGAAATTGCCAAGGAGGCCATTAAGGAATTTGCTTCATCTTTACCTGAAGAAGCGAATGTGGGCCTTCGCGTATATGGTCATAAAGGAACAGGCTCTAATGCAGATAAAGCAATGTCTTGTGCGGCAAATGAATTAGTCTATCCTATTCAGCCGTACAGTGAATCTGGGCTGAATGAAGCGTTAGGTAAGTTTAATCCTGCAGGCTGGACACCGCTTGCACAATCACTACTTGAAGCCCAGCAGGATTTATCCCAATACAAAGGCGAAAACCATCGAAATATTATTTACTTAGTAAGTGATGGAGTAGAAACTTGTGATGGCGATCCAGTATCTGCAGCAAAAAGCTTTAAGGGTTCAGAAATTTCCCCATTAGTTAATATCATTGGATTTGATTTAGACAGTGACGCTGAACAGCAATTAATGGCTGTAGCAGATGCAGCAGGTGGCACATACGTAAATGTCCGAAATCATGAGCAATTAAAGGGCCAGTTTAATAAGGCTTCAGGTGATGCTCATAAATGGATAACTTGGCTAGAAAAGGAGAAAACTGGAGTGTTAAGAAACGCAGATAAACAAAAGACTGCAATTTTTAAGCTATCAAACTCCTGGCAGAATAATATCTTTAAAGAAGACTATTTAATACAATTTTCTCTTCAAAGCCTTTATACAAATGAGAAAATTACAAGAGACCAAGAATTAAAAATGTCTACTATGGCAAAAGAATTCTATAAACATCACTTTGAATTAGTACGGCAGATGAAAGATACATTACTAGATACGAGTAATGAAAATCTAGCATCATCCTTAGCTGAAATAAAAGAACTATACAATAAAAACGTCTCTCCAGGAAAAAAAGAGTAGGGGGACTTGATGAGTAGATGAAAAAATTACTGAAAAATGAACGAGGGTCGGCCATCATTGAATTTGTTTCGATGGTGCCCCTTGTCCTACTTTTAATGATGATACTTTGGCAATTTCTTGTCGCTGGATACGCAGTCATTATTACACAGTCTGCGGCAAACGAAGCAGCAAAGACTTATTCAGTCACGAAAGATCGAACTAAAGCTAATGACGCGGCGGATAAGATTATTCAGAATGCTAAGGCTACATTAAAGCTGAATCGAAATGTGGATATCCAAGATATTAACTCAAGAGATTTTGAAGCAACTGTAACGGTAGATATGACGTTGAAGTTTTTACCCAAAAAGGTTCTAGGTATCCTTCCTCCATTAACTTTTGATAAATCAATAAGCGGCAGGACGGTGGAGTAAGTGAAAAAGGTCATGGAGAATGAAAGAGGAAATACCATGATGTTTATGCTCGGATCAATGACCATGCTTATGTTAATGTTTGTCATTATTGGGAGCTTTGCCAATGTATTTATTATTAAGGAAAAAGCATCGAATAATGCCGAACAGGCGAGCCTAGCAGCATCAGGGGAAATATTGTCAGGATTAGAAACGGCGATCAACCAATATGACCAATTCCAATATGCTTTCTACGCAAGTATAGAGAGGCTTGATTTATATGAAATAGATTCAATCTTACGAGCACTGGGTGATGAGAAGTCTAATTTACAAAGCTCTGGGAGAGATTTATCTCAAATAGAGATTAATCATAATGCCATTAATAATGTGATAGCCAAAAAACTACCAGGGATTGAGAACGCCTTACAGGGCTTTGTATCTAGCGAGTTAGCCAGTTCCACTAACAGAGTCCAAAAGGCAGTATCAGACAATATACATTTCAATAAAGGTGAGCTATCTGGAACAAAGATCATGTTTTTCAATAATAATAAAAGAGTTGAGGTCAAGACAGCAACGAAATACAAAGCGGTTAAATACGATAACCTATTTCCCGATGACAAAAGGCTTATTAAGCAAAAGGGAGAAGGGTTAAAATTTGAATTTCTTAACGGTTTTGGGAGCTATACTTGGGTTCACACCTTCCCTTAAAAGAACTTTTTCTAAAATGTATCTATTATTGAAAGGAGAGAAGAAATGAAGAGAACCATAAGGATAATATTTGCACTTTTTGCAACATTAGCTTTAATGTTTATCAATATTGGTCCTTTAGCTCTGAGTGCCTTAGCTTGGAAAGATTCGAATACATGGACTACCCCGCCATCATGGAATACTGAGCCTACTTGGAAAACGCCTCCTAAATGGGAAGGACCAAAGTGGAAGTCTTCAGGTTGGGATACACAGCCTACGTGGAAAACTCAGCCGAATTGGCAAAACCCTGGATGGAATACTCAGCCATCCTGGAAAACGGAGCCTAATTGGCAAAGCCCTGGGTGGAATACTCAACCTTCATGGAAAACTCAGCCGGATTGGCAATCACCAGGTTGGGAAAACCAACCAAATTGGCAAACACCAGGATGGGAAAACCAACCGTCATGGGAGAACCAGCCTAACTGGAATGATCCAAATTGGAATGGACCGAACTGGAATAATCCAAACTCGAATCAATTGCCAGACCCAAACAACAATGGAACTAATACTGACCCCACTTCTCCGGATGGATTACAGCCAAATGTACCGGGTGACCCAAATCCCCCAATTTCACCATATGATAAAAATAATCCACTAACCGATGATCAGACTAATCAACAAGAAGATTTTGATTCGGCGAATAACAATAATAATGAAAAGGATGATCCGTTTTTTCAGTTTGATTCTCCAAAAGCAAAAGATGTCGCTGATTATGTAGTAGGAGATGTTGTTGGAGGAACAATTGATTTTATTGATGATAGTCTTAGAAACGGAGACATCACGATAACCGATTTTCTTAAGGGTAAAGCATCAATGGGATACTCAGGTTTTAAGGTATTTACATCGGGCGACACTTCATTTGATGCATTACATGATGGATATGAACTCCTAAAAGCACCAAAAGAAATTTATGACAAATATAAAATAATTAACGATTTAAAGAATGTTGAGGAGTTAAGAAAAGCCGGGCGAATTACTGATTATGTTAGAGAGTTTGAGCAGTTATATAAAACTGGAAAAACTTTTTCAACAGGAAATGCTATTGTTTCAACTATTACAATGCCTCTAACAATATGGGACACAGTTGATAATGTAAAAAAATTAAATAATGCCACTACTGCAGAAGAAAAAAGTGATGCAAAATGGGGTCTCTTTGAAAACTCAGGAGCTATTCTCTCAGGTGCAGCTCCTTTAGTTGCGATGATTCCAGGTGCTCAACCAATTGCAGCAGGTATGGCAATTGTTGGCTTAGGCATTGGTGCAGTAGGTTTAGGCCGTAAGCTGTGGAAAAATCGAAAAGAAATAGCAGACGATGTAGTGAAAAAGGCGAAAAAGGTAGGCAAATGGTTTAAATCTCTATTTAAAGGATGAGTTCAACTTTGATCAATACGAAACCAAATCCAAACCATATTAATAGTATTAAATCTTATAAAAAAGTGTTTGAGAAATGGGATATGTGGGACTTTGCTTTTTACAATGAAAGTGATTATTACTTTCTTACATTATATGAGCGACCATTAAAGGGAATATCGGGTTATTTACTTTTAGATTATCAAGGAAATATTGTTCCTTATCAAAAAGCAAAATCTCATATTTATTATTTAGTTAGTTATAATACAATGATTGATCAAGTAATGAAGGTAATGGTTCCGCAAATGTATAAAAACATTTCTCCTTTTGAGGAAGTAATATCAATTCTTAAAAAAAATCGTAGTGCAATTGTAGATTCGTGTCAAAGAAGTAATATTTCAGTTGATAAACTTATCGAATATACGACGATAACGGTGTCAAATAAAAGGAAAATAAAAGATATAGTTGATCAATTAAGTGAATATCAGAATAAAATATTGGACGAAAATGGTTATTTCGATAAAGCTATTTACGATGAAATGCAAGTAGAGTATGGGAAGTATAGTGAAATAATGTATTCTTATGCTTTAAGGGAACTCGAAATGATGAGGGATTATGAATTTCTTATGAATAGAATAAAGAATAATAATCTCACAATCCCAAATCATGAGAAAAATAGACTCATTCGTTTACTTGATGCATCCATTAAATCAAATAATGGTTCACTTAAGAATTCTTTAGAACTATTTGAAAGAGATAAAGACGGAAAGAAGATAGATATGAATTTTGATAATTATAAGGAAGGTTTAAAAAGAAATCGAGAGGAGAAAGGTTTCAAATATTTTGAGGAAAAAATTGCTCCAAAAATAAGAAATCCAAAATAATGGTAGGTATAGAACATGAAAAAATTATTGACGAACTCAATATACCTGTACTCAAGCAAATTTGTTCCACTTATTTGCATGTCTTTAATAACCTATGTACCGCTTTTAATCCTGCATACGGTTATTGTAAACCATATTTATAATCAATCTCGTTTCATGGAATATCCTAGTGTTATTGGGGACGCAGCAAATGGAATTTTCATGCTTATTTTTCTAACGATTGCTCAGTTCCCTTTTATAAAACTAACCCTTTTAGATCATGAAGATGAAGAATCCATTTTCCGTAAGTCTTTAGGTTTTTCGCTGGATAAATTGATTTCTCTTTATCTCTTTGCTTGCCTGTACGCGGTTTTAGTGTTTGTAGGTGGTTTATTATTTGTGATTCCTGGTTTAATCGTGTTGCTACTCTTTTATTTCGTTCCATATTTTATTGCGGATGGAGTAAAAACGTATAAATCAGCGATTAGAAAATCAATTAGCTTAATCAAAAAGAACTTTTTCATAACTATATTAATAATGGGTGCAGTCACCCTGATTCAATTATTAATTGAAAATGTTCTAGTTATATTTATTTCTTTTTACTCTGATACTTACGCTGTTTTTTTATTTATCAAAATTGCTTTGCAGATGTTTATCCTGCCGTTCCAAATTATCCTAGTTACAAATTTATTCAATGATATTAAGACTGAGAATGCACTAGAGATTGAACCAAGTACTCTACTTAGAGGTTGAGAAAAAATGTTGAGACTATACTTTCATTAAAAGGAGCTTGTGATTTTATGATAAAACAGCCGAATAAGCGGAATATAATCATATTAATATTGCTAGTTTCTGTTATCTCAGCATTTTTATTTAATATTGGTCT
>JAEWIG010000378.1 GCA_023387295.1 Bacillota bacterium
CGTCGGTACCGTCTGTTCCTGGGGTTGGAGGAATGATAGAAGCAAGCAGCTGACCGCTTTTAACAGAAGGGATTTTTAAAACATTCCGAAAATTAAATTTCTCTCTGCTTTCTGTTTTGTCTGTGCGGACTTCATTTACTAAGTAGGCATCAACACCGTTTTTCATAGGTGATCCTTCAGCAATCACAATTGGAAAATTCATCGAATGAGCGTTCTCACAAATTTTTGCAACTAAATCATTCTTAAGTCCATAGGTAATCTTTTCTTTTTTTAGAAAGGTTGTTAATTCATTAACAGAGACGGAGAATTCTTGGTCAATGTTTTTTAGAGAATCTAGTTTTGCAGACATACGATCTTTAGAAATGCTAATTCGAAAATGCTCTTCCACCTTACATCCCCTCTTTTCCAATTATCATCTACACTACTTTTTCTAAGGCATGTCTTAATTTAAAAATTGCTTTTGAATGAATTTGTGAAATTCTAGAAGTTGATAGATTCATAACTTGTCCAATTTCCGTAAGAGTTAGCTCTTCCTTATAAAATAAGCTAATAACTAGCTGCTCTTTATCATTTAATTGTGAAATCATCTCAATCATCTCGCGGATTAATTCATCTTTCGCTATTTTCTCATCTGGAATATCCACACGTTCATCTTTAATAACAAATGAGTGCCCCTCTTTATCATCCTGCTCATTTTGTTTTTCGTCAATCGAAAGAATATTAGCAAAGAAATGTTCATTCATGACTGATTGTACTTCTTCTTCACTCATATTAACCTCATTTGAAATTTCTTGAATGGATGCATTTCGCATTAATTTTTGCTCCAGCTTTTCAATCGCGGCATCAATTCTTTTTGCTTTTTCTCTCGTATTTCGAGGTAACCAATCCTCTTTTCTTAATCCGTCTAATATCGCACCACGAATTCGAAAAGACGCATAGGTATCGAACTTTAAATCACGTGTTGGGTCAAATTTTTCTAATGCATCATATAGCCCCACTAATCCGAGACTACGCAAATCGTCTCTTGAAACATTTCTCGGAAGATTTACCGCTATTCGCTGAACATGGTAACTTACAAGTGGCATGTACTTTCTCACAAGAAAGTCTCCCGCTTGAGCCTCACGCGAGTCGACCCAATTTTGCCAATATAATTGTTCCTCAAGCGCTTGCTGTGCCATAGCCATCCTCCTCAAATGTTAATCTAATCATTGGATGAACTTTAAAATAATTTATTAATAATACATAGTAGCTATTTTCTAAAGGAAAAATCAGCTCTTTCTTACTGAAAAAAGCTGATTCATTTAATTGAGAAAGCGTTTATATTTCTTGAATCCCTTTGTTAACTGTTCTAATTTGTAATACGGATGTTTGTGGATTAAATTCAATTGTTCTTCCACTGCTTCCACCAACATCCTCAGCAACAATCCCAATTCTTAATGCAGCAAGTTCTGCTTTCACAGCTTCAACATTTCTAGGACCAATACGCATCATGTCATTAGAACTTGAAAACTGAAACATTTGCGCTCCACCAGCAATTTTCGCTTTTAATGAATAGGATCTTGCACCGTTTTGAATTAACTTAGCTGCTAAATCCTTAACAGCTGTGTCTGCAAACTTCGCAATATTTACCATCCCTGCTTTTGCTAAAGAGGAATCAGGAAGCATAACATGAGCCAGTCCTGCAATTTCTTTTCCTTGATCATAAATGACCACACCAACACATGAACCTAATCCAGATGTTCTAATATTGCTTGGTGCCTTTACAATATCCATTTCTGCAATTCCAACTTTAATAATTTCTTTCGTCTCAATCATTACTTGAAACCCCTAAGGCTTTAAAAATGATATCAAAAGATGATGGGTCTGGTAGTAAGAAAAAATGCCCCTTAACACTTTCTAAAACCATATTTTCATCTTCATTCAATGCGGTATCTATTACAATTGCATAATCACTTACTTGTGACAATTCAATTAATCCATAGCTGATAATTGCACCTACCATGTCAATACATAGAGCGGGCACAGATGGATATAAGGAAAGATTCGTGAAATCTGATAATGAAGAAAGATAAGAGCCAGAAAGAATATTCCCAAGCTCTTGTAATGCTGACAATCCTAACTCATTATATGGCGGAGACTGCAGGCTGAAGCTTTCATCTCCAAGCATATCTTGGATGAATTTTTCCGCCTGACCGATCGGCAAAAGAAAAAACATACTTCCTGGCGCATCTCCTTCAATTCTCAAAAATACGCCTGCTACAACATTTTCTGTACCTCCAGCCATATTCATCATTTCATCAAACGAAACGATTCTAACATCAGGTACCTTCATATCTATTTTTTTATTTAGTAGTTTTGATAATGCCGTTGCTGCATTACCTGCACCAATATTTCCGACTTCCTTTAAAATATCGAGTTGGATAGATGAAATTTTGCTAATAAAATCCATGTTTATCCTTCAATTCCTTGTTTACTTAATTTATCTTCAATATTTAGGATTTTCTCTAGGTCAATAAGGATTAATAATCGTTTACCGATTTTGGCAACACCATTTATATATTCCGCTTCTTCAACGCCTACAACTTCAGGTGTTGGTTCAATAGAAGCTGTAGGAATATCTATAACATCATTTGCTGAGTCTACAATAAAGCCTACTTCTAGATTATTAAGTCCAACAATAATGACACGAGTACTATCAGAATATTCTTCTTCGTTTAGGTTAAATCTGCTTCTTAGATCAATAATTGGTGTAATGACCCCTCGTAGATTTATTACCCCCTTCACGAATTTTTCCGTGCGAGGCACTCTCGTAATATGCTCAACCTTTTCGATTCCTTGAACTTGGTGAACAGGGATTGCATATTCTTTATTTGCTAATTGAAAAACAATAAATTTAATATCTGAAGCTATTGTATTCGTCATGCTGGATCACTCCTTTTTAGCATTATCAATTGATTAAAGCATTGCAGTCGACAATTAATGCCACTTGACCGTCCCCGAGTATTGTAGCCCCAGATATAGCAAATACATTTGTTAAGTAATTTCCTAATGACTTCAATACAACTTCTTGCTGACCAATAAAGGAATCTACTACAAGCCCTGCCATTTTATCTCCTTTTCTAACAATGACAACGGAGTAAAACTCATCCTCTTCCCCTGTTCCAGGTACTTCAAAGATTTCTTTCAAGAATAAAAGTGGAACGACTTTTCCTCTAAAATCAATAACTCTTTGATTGTGAGCGTTTAAAATGTCCTCTCGTTTAACAATTGCTGTTTCGATAATGGAAGATAAAGGGATGGCGAATTTTTCTTGTTCAATTTCCGTAAGCATGACAGAAATAATTGATAATGTCAGTGGTAATTGAATAGAGAAAATCGAACCCTGTCCAAGTTTTGAATCGATTGAGATAGAGCCTCCCAATGATTCAATTGTGCTTTTAACAACATCTAAGCCAACCCCACGTCCTGAAACGTCTGAAATCTTTTCTGCGGTTGAAAAACCAGATGCAAGAATCAACTCATAAACTTGTTTATCTGTTAATGCTGCAGCCGTTTGTTCAGTAACAATTCCATTACTCAAGGCCTTAGCCAAAACTTTTTCCCTATTTATACCCGCACCGTCATCTTCAATTTCAATGAAGACATGGTTGCCACTATGATAGGCTTTAAGAACAACTGTTCCTTCTTCGTTTTTGCCATTTGCTTTCCTAACTTCAGGTGTTTCAACACCGTGGTCTAAAGCATTTCTTATTAAATGAACAAGCGGATCGCCGATTTCGTCGATAACGGTACGATCTAATTCGGTTTCAGCCCCAATGATTTCAAGTGCAATCTTCTTGTTCAGATCGCGAGCTAACTGACGCACCATGCGTGGGAAGCGGTTAAAGACTGTTTCAACCGGTACCATACGCATATTGAGAATAATATTTTGTAAGTCACCCGTTACCCTTGACATCCGTTCTACTGTTTCATGTAATTCTTGATTATTTAAATCTCGAGAAATTTGTTCCAAACGACCACGATCAATGACTAATTCTTCGAATAAGTTCATAAGGATATCTAAGCGTTCAATATTAACTCGGATTGTCTTGTTCGTTACCTGCTTAGATGAAGTCGATGATTTTTTCTCTACTTGTTCACTAGCTTTGTCTTTTTCTTGGACTTCATTTTTAGCTGTGATAGCTTTGTTAGCAACTGCTTGATCAACTTTCTCATTTTCACTTTGACGAAGCTCTTCTAAAGAAAGTTTAGTTACCTCAACTCTATCAACCTCAGATACTTTCATTACTTTTTTCTGTATATCATCATTAGATTCTTTAGAAACTATCGTAACTGTAAACTGATTGTCAAATTGTTCCTCTTCTAGTTGTTCAACAGATGGATTAGCTTTAATGACCTCACCTGTTTTTTCTAAAATTTCGAAGACCATAAATACTCTTGCTGCCTTTAATAAACAGTCATCTCTTAATGAGACAGTTACCTCGTAAACCTCAAAGCCCTGCTCTTTTGATTGCTGCAAAACAGTGTATTCAAATTCATCATAATTGCTTTTCATTTTCACTACTGGAGCAGTTTCTACCACCGTAGTAGCTGCAACCTCAGCCTTAGCAGAAGCAAGAGTTGGACTTTCACCTTTTTCAATTAACAATAATTTCTCAACGACTTCAGAAACATCTCGTTTTCCATCGCCACCATCTGCGATGGATTGTACCATTGCCTCAAGATCATCAACAGCAAGAAATACGACATCTAGTATTTCTGGATTGAATGTAATCTTATGGTTTCTAATTGCATCAAGCACATTCTCCATTTTATGAGTAAGATTAGCTAAATCTTCGTAACCCATAGTTGCGGACATACCTTTTAATGTATGTGCAGAACGGAAAATTTCGTTAACAATCGCAATATTATCCGGGTTTTTTTCTAATTCAAGAAGCTGCTCATTACATGATTGCAAATGTTCTTTACTCTCTTCAATAAATACTTCTAAATACTGATTCATATCCATGAGTTTCACACCCCTCGGTAATCAAATTCGGATTGACGATAGAAAATCAAATTCACCTTAAAGCTAAACATATTTCATTATGGATCTTGCTATATTATCAACATCTTGAATTTCATCGATTAATCTTGTTTCAATGGCAGCCTTTGGCATCCCATATACAATCGATGTTTCCTTGGACTCAGCAATGGCCCTTACATTACCATGTTTCTTTAATGTAATAAGACCATTTGACCCGTCAGAACCCATTCCAGTCATGATGACGGCAACTTTTATGTAATTCCTTACTTCACTTACCGATTCAAACATCACATCAACGGAAGGTCTATGACCATTTCTCGCCTCAGTTTGATCCAGTTGTATTATTATGTCCTTACTCATTTGCTTTACCTTTAGATGATAGCCACCAGGAGCAATGTACGCTGTTCCCTTTTGAACAGATTCACCATCTTCAGCTTCTTTAACCTTTATTTCACAAAGAGAATTCAAGCGAACTGCCAAAGATTTTGTAAAACCAGCTGGCATATGTTGCACAATTAGAAGTCCTGCATCAATATTTGCCGGTATCTTTGTAAGCACCGATTGAAGTGCTCGAGGCCCCCCAGTTGATGTTCCAATGCATACAAGCTTATTCATTTTATTCTTTCCTTCAAAAACTATAGGACTGGAAGATTTCTCTAGTTCCATTTTACTATAACTTTCATCATGTTTAATAGTTAAATTTCGATCCGTAGATAAATTAATCAATTGCTTCGTACTAACTTTGCTAGCGGAAAGGATTTTATTAACAAGATCGTCCTTTATTTTATGTAAATCAAGTGAAATGGCACCTGAAGGTTTTGCAATAAAATCAATGGCACCATATTGGATTGCCGTTAATGTATTATTTGCCCCTTCGTTTGTTGTGCTAGAAAGCATGACCACTGGAACTGGGTGATTCTTCATAATATATTTCAAAGCATCTAAGCCATTTAGCACAGGCATTTCAACATCCATCGTAATAACATCCGGTTTTAGTTCTGCTAGCTTTTTAATTCCGTCTTGTCCGTTTCTAGCTGTACCAATTACTTCAATCCGAGGGTCTTCTGATAAAAAATCAGAAATTAGCTTTCTCATAAAGGCTGAATCATCAACTACAAGCACAGTAATTTTCTTCATACTGACTCCTACCTTTCGAAGAGAAATTGCTTTAACTTTGAGATAAAGCGAGAGCTCGATGCGGTTGGCTTTTCATTGAATTGTCTCTGCTCGTACCGTTCTCTTATTTCTTTTATTGCCTTTGATGCAGGTGCTTTGTCATTAAAAAGAATGAACGGCGTCTGCCTTCTTACCGCCTGCTGAATGATCCGGTCATCAGGAACAGCTCCTAAATGAACAGAGTCTCTCCCGAGAAAATTCTTCATAACATTTGAGATTCTTGAATATGTTTGTAGCCCTTCCTTTTCTGTTTGAATACGATTTACAATGATATAAAAAGGAATGCTATCATCCATAATGTGAATATGCTTCATCATTCCATATGCATCTGTCATCGATGTTGGTTCTGGAGTCGTAATAACGATAATTTCTTGAACAGAAAGGATAAATTTCAATGTTCCTTCTGTAACCCCAGCACCCATATCAAAAATTACATAGTCGTATTCTTCAAACAGACTAGATAGGTCATGTGTGAATTTTTCAACAAGTTTATCGTCAAGTCCAACTAATTGATTAAGTCCAGAGCCTCCTGCGATATACTTAAGCCCATTTGGCCCTGACATGATCGTCTCTTTTAGTGAGACCTTTCCATCAAAAAAATCAACTATTGAATATTCTGATGACTTCCCCATTAAAATATCTAGGTTACCCATTCCCATATCCATATCAAACAGCAATACCTTATGTCCTTTTTGGAGCAGTGAAATTGAAAAGCTGAGAGAAATATTTGATTTCCCAACTCCTCCTTTTCCACTTACAACAGCTAATGTTCTAGGGGGCTTTATATTTACCTGTCGATCATTTCCAGTCATGCTGAGTTTTAACCGTAAATCTTCTGCCTGGTCCTTCATCCTATTCGACCCCAATAATTGTTTTTGCAATAATATTTGGTTTCGCTGCAACCATATCATCTGGAACATTTTGTCCATTTGTTATGTAAGCAACACCTTTATTGTATTTCATGATCATATTGTACATAGCCCCATAGGTTGATGTTTCATCTGCTTTTGTAAAAATCAGTTTATCAATATTAATGAGTGAAAATTGCTCAAAAATATCTTCCATGTCTCTTTGCTTGGCAGTCAGTGAAAGAACTAAAAATGTCTCAATTTCATTTTCAAAATCAATAATTTGTTTTAGGTCCTCGACATATTGCTTATTGCGAAAGTTTCTACCTGCCGTATCAATTAATACTACATCATATTCCATAAATTCTTTCGCTGCTTTTTTAAAATCTTCTATTGTATAGCAAACTTCCATTGGTACATTTAAAATTTTCGCATACGTTTTTAATTGCTCAATGGCTGCAATTCGGTATGTATCAGTTGTAATAAACGCGACCTTTTTCTTATGAGTAATGACACATTCGGCGGCAATTTTTGCTAACGTTGTTGTTTTCCCAACACCAGTAGGACCAACAACATTAATGTATTTTTTCGAGAAAGATATACCACCAAATGGAATAGAAGCTATCCGGTCTATTAGTTCCTTTTCAAGCCATGCATAAACTTCATCAATGGCAGCATTCGCTCCTCCCATATACCATTTTTCTAAAAGCGAATTTAATATAGACTCTTGTAAGGATAGATCAAGTTCTTGGTCCTTTATAATTTTTTGCATCATCAGCAAGGTTGTTGGATATGACAGTGTTGCTGTGTTATTATTCGCTGATAGATTACTAATCATAGCTTTTAATTCCGTTAATTCTTTAACCACATCTTCAGAAGGCTTTGGCTGAATAGCTGCAACCGCTTTTTTTTCAATAGTAGCAGCAAGATGTTGAGAAGGATTTGCAACTTGGTTGTTAATCGGCTTCTGTTTTGTGATCGGAATTTGCTGTTTTTTCGGTTTTTCATCAATAGCAGCAAGAACTTCAATATTTCGTTTTTTAAATAATCCGAGAAACCCACCTGAATGAACCTCTCTTGAATTAATAATAACTGCATCACTACCCAATTCTAAACGGATTTGCTTCATCGCATCAGCCATTGAAGAAGCAACATATTTCTTTACCTTCATCCAATATTCACCACCCCAACGCTTTGAACCTCAACATTTGCTTCAAGCTCATTATAAGAAAGGATTGGTATTTGTGGAAAATACCTTTCTGTTAATTGCCTTACATACATTCTCACTGCAGGTGAGCATAGAACAATTGGTGTTTGCTCCATAAGTGCTAATTGTTCCACCTGAGAAGCAATTGATTCCAAAATTTCCTGTGAAGCGCCTGGATCAATGGACAAATAATTGCCATGTTCAGTCTGTTGAATTCCATCTGCAATTAATTTCTCTACTTTACCTGACAAAGTAACAACCTTCAGTGATTCCCCAGATTGAGAAAATTGATGAGTAATTTGTCGAGCTAACGCTTGTCGTACATACTCAGCCAACAAATCGGTATCACTTGTCACCTTGCCAAAATCAGCTAACGTTTCAAAAATAATCGGTAAATTGCGAACAGAAACATTTTCTTTCAAAAGCTTAGCAAGAACCTTTTGAACCTCTCCAACCGAGAGCGGATTAGGCGTAACTTCTTCAACTAGAATAGGATAACTTTCATTCAGATGGTCAATTAATTGTTTCGTTTCTTGTCGGCCTAGCAATTCATGAGCATTCCCTTTAATCACTTCTGTAATATGAGTCGAAACGACTGAAGGTGGGTCAACGACCGTATAGCCAAATATTTCAGCTTGCTCCTTCATATCTTCCGTAATCCATTTCGCAGGAAGACCAAATGAGGGCTCAATCGTGTCAATTCCTTCAATTGAATCATCCTCTATTCCCGGACTCATAGCAAGATAATGATCTAGGAGTAGTTCACCACGGGCCAATTCATTCCCTTTAATTTTGAGTCGATATTCATTCGGCTGTAGTTGGATATTATCTCGTATTCTAACTACCGGGATGACAAGTCCAAGTTCTATTGCTAGTTGACGTCTTATCATAACTATCCGATCCAAAAGGTCTCCACCTTGACTGGCATCAGCTAGCGGGATTAAGCCATAGCCAAACTCAAATTCAATTGGGTCAACATTTAACAAGCTAACAACACTTTCAGGACTTTTCATTTCGCCTGTTTCTAATTCTTCATCTATTTCAGGTAGTAGTTCCTTATCCGTATCAGTCGAACGTGTAATCTTATATCCTCCAAAAAACAATAAACCAGCAATTGGCATTGTTAAAACATTACTAATTGGTGTAAATAAGCCAAACATTAAAATCGTCGCCCCTGTTACATAAAGCATTTTTGGAAAGGCTAGAAGCTGGTTGATAACATCACTTCCGAGGTTACCATCAGATGTTGCTCTTGTTACAACAATTCCTGTTGCAGTCGCAATAAGTAGCGCTGGAATCTGACTTACGAGACCGTCTCCAACAGTTAATAACGAAAACTTCAGAGCAGCCTCACCAATTGGAAGACCAAGCTGCATCATCCCAATGACAATACCAAATACAAGGTTGATTAATACGATAATGATTCCAGCAATGGCGTCCCCTTTGACGAACTTACTTGCCCCATCCATCGCACCGTAAAAATCAGCTTCTCTGCTTACTTTTTCTCTTCTTGCACGTGCCTCCTGCTCAGATATCATCCCTGCATTTAAATCTGCGTCAATACTCATTTGTTTACCCGGCATCGCGTCAAGAGTAAAACGTGCTGCTACTTCTGAAACACGTTCAGCACCCTTCGTAATAACGATAAACTGAATAATGACTAGGATTAAAAACACTACAAGACCTACAACTACATTGCCACCGATAACAAACGAGCCGAATGTCTCAACGACACCACCCGCATCTCCTTTGGAAAGAATGGAACGCGTTGTCGATACATTCAATCCAAGGCGAAATAATGTCAATAGCAATAGCAATGATGGGAAAACAGAAAATTGTAGCGGTTCTGTCATGTTCATTGAAGTAAGCAAAACAATTAGAGCTAAAGTAATATTCACGAAAATTAAAATACTAAGTAACCATGTCGGAAAAGGGATAATGAGCATAGCTACAATTAAAATGACACCAGCCACAACTGATAAGTCTCTTACTCGCATTTGTTTCCTCTCCTATTAAGAAAAGCATAAGCGCCACCGCTCGAGCTAGACAACTAACTTTAAAACAATGAAACAATTAAATTTTTTTCTTTGTACGATATACATAAGCTAGAATTTCGGCGACTGCTTTAAAAAACTCTTCTGGAATGGCATCGCCAATTTCAGTCTGACTATATAAAGCTCTCGCAAGAGGCCTATTTTCGACAGTTATAATATCTTTTTCTTTTGCTATCAATTTAATTTTTTGGGCTACGAAGTCAACACCCTTAGCCACAACAAATGGAGCTTCCAGTTTATTTTCATCGTATTTTAAAGCAACCGCATAGTGAGTAGGGTTTGTGATAACGACATCAGCAT
>JAEWIG010000381.1 GCA_023387295.1 Bacillota bacterium
AAGTTAAGAAACAAAATTGAAATACAAACATTAAGAAACAAATGTTGAAATATAAAAGTTGGATTTAAACATAAAACATAACATAACAAATAAAACATAATATATTAAATATAACATAAAAGCGAGAGAAATTAAGGATATTTTACTATGCCTTTTTCTCTCGTTTTATTTTTGGGGCTCTACGTCAATAGTTGGGGTGGGTTTCTTGTGAAACCCGCCCTATTACTGATGTTAGGGCTATTTTTTTTGTATTTACCTTGTTACATATATTTTTGCATGACAAATAAACCACCCGAGATTTTGCCACCAACCAAAGCTTAATTACAAGTTAATAAGATACGATTTCGATAACGATTAAAATTTCTTAGGCCATAAGATACACGTTTTAATACTTTGATCTTATTATTAAAACCTTCAGTAGGACCGTTAGTATAGCCATATTTATAACCGTTAAGTATGTATGAACGCCAGTTTCTGTAGGTTTTAGCTAAGCGTTCAAACACTTTTATATTTGATTTTTCTGCATATTTAATCCATAAATCCATAAGATCGCGTTGTTTTGAATATTTTACTTCATTTCTAATTTTATAAAACAATTCTTTTAGGTAATGAGCCTGTCTTAAATCGTCATGATATAGAAGCATGATATCTACTGCACTTTGATATTCTTTAGATAAATCATTATACGGTGCTAATAATAGTTTTCGACTCTTTTTATAGTATTTACGAAGAGAGGCAGGCATTGTTTTTTGTGCTTGCTTTCTTACATTCTCTACTGCCCAGTTTACTTGCCTAACAAAGTGGTATTTGTCTACAATTATTTTTGCATTTGGGAAAAGAGAAGCCGCAATATCTCGATATGGTTGCCACATATCACAAATAAAATACTCGACTCTAAGGCGTTCTGATCGTGGACACTCCATGAAGTAATTAATCAGATAATCCGTAGATCTAGTAGGAAGAATATCAATAACTTGATGCCGTTTTCCATCTACCAAAATAGCTTGAAATTTACCTGTTTCAGCATTACCTTTAAATTCGTCAATGCACAAAACCTTTGGAAGTTTGGGCTTTGGATAACGAATTGTGTTGAGGATTCGAGTAACAGTAGGAGTTGATACATTAAATTGCTCCGCTACTGATTTTAGACTTGAAACCTTTTGAAGTTCTTTCACAATAGATTTAATTGTCCTTCTAGTCATGCGATGGTATCTTGGTAAAAATTCATAGGATTCATAAAAGCGCTTCCCACACTTACATTGGTAACGACGCTTATTTAAAATAAGATAGGTAGTTCGATACAAAAAAGGGATATCTTTAATTTTTTGTAAACGATAATCATGAATTTTAGTAGTTTCATTACCACAACAAGGACAAATATGTGGTTTGGGCTTTGTTGTGATGTGGATTTCAGTAGAATCATTCTTTTCGATTACTTTTTTTACATTTACATCTTTTAATTTTAGCAATTTATTGATATTATTATATTGCATTTTTATTTATCCTCCGTTTGAACGCTTTGGTTGGTGAGCATTCGGGGGATTATTTTTATTTTAGCGCAAAAATATGCTGGAATGCAATTATAAATAATTTGCACCCCAACATATATTATAGAGCCGGCATATAAATAAAACTTAATAGTAATATAAGAGTAATTAATTTGTTAAGTTATATCAAAGTTAATTTTAATTAATAAAATTGAAAAAATTAATTGATTATTATACTAACTCAAGTTACAATGATAGTGTATCTTATTAGATAATGAAACTATTCAGACATATTATTTCATGGGAGGTTTTGGGGTACATAAACATCTGGGTGGAAGATAAGAATGGAGGAGACTATGGGCATTACATATTTGAAACAAAACAAAACATTTAAGCTTGACACTAAAAACTCTACATATATGATAGCGATTGTGGATGAAGAACAGTTTATAGGTCATATCTATTATGGAAAGAGAATAGAGGATGAGGAGATGTTATATTTACTCAGGATCTATGAGCCACCTTATGTTCCAACAAAGAATGATAGAGACCGTTGCTCGTTTTATGATACATTTCCTACGGAATATGCTACACATGGAATAGGAGACTATCGAGATTCTGCACTAAAGTTACGTAGTGAAGAAGGACATACCGCAGGTAGATTACAGTATGTAAGTCATGAAATAACGAATGGAAAAGCAGGATTAGAGGGGTTACCAGCAACGTTTGGAGATGCCTCTAGTTGTATGACTTTGTCAATTACATGTGAAGACGTATTCACAGGGGTACAAGTTGTATTGTCATATAGTGCATTTGAGGATGAAGATGTTATAACAAGAGATGTTAGAATTATTAATAAGACAGATAAGTCTATTATGATTGAAAAGGCGTATTCTTGTTGTATTGATTTTGATGGTATCGATTATGATGCAATAACGTTACATGGTTCTTGGGCAAGAGAGAGGCATGTTCAAAGAACACCACTTTCTCTTGGAAAGCATGGGGTTAATTCTGTACGTGGTGAATCGAGTCATCAAGAGCATCCTTTTATGGCTCTATGTAAGAGAGAAGCAACTGAAGATTTTGGAGAAGTATATGGTTTTAGTTTGGTGTATTCAGGAAATTTCACTGCACAAGCGGAAGGTAGTCAATTTAATAGCACTCGTTTCTTAATGGGGATTAATCCAGAAGAATTTAGCTGGCTATTAAAAGCTGGTGACCATTTTCAAACTCCGGAAGTTGTAATGACATATTCAAGTGAGGGAATTGGACAGATGACCCGTAACTTTCATAACATTTACAGACGGCATTTGATACGTAGTAAATATAAGGATCAAAAGCGTCCGATTTTAATTAACAACTGGGAAGCAACATATTTTGATTTTAATAAAGAAAAACTTGTCTCTATTGCTAAGCAAGCATCTGAGTT
>JAEWIG010000027.1 GCA_023387295.1 Bacillota bacterium
GTCTGATCTAGGTTTAATGGGCCTCCCGTTTCCTGAGGATTATGGTGGTGCTGGTGCCGATACCATTAGCTTTGCGATTGTAACGGAAGAATTAAGTAGAGCTTGCGGCTCAACAGGAATTACTTATTCAGCCCATATTTCATTAGGGGGAGCACCTCTTTATTTGTTTGGAACTGAGGCACAGAAGCAAAAGTATTTAACTCCAATATGTACGGGAGAAACGTTAGGTGCTTTCGGCCTAACTGAACCAAATGCGGGTTCAGATGCGGGAGGTACTAGAACAACAGCTGTTGAAGAGAATGGTAAATATATTATTAATGGGAATAAGTGCTTTATTACGAATGCAAGCTATGCTAAGTATTTAGCATTGACGGCCATTACTGGGGAAATGAACGGTGAGAAAGAAATCAGTGCAATCATTGTTCCTACCGACTCGAAAGGCTTTTCTGTTATCGATAATTATGAAAAGATGGGCTTGAATGCCTCTAATACGACCGAGCTTGTATTAGAAGATGTGTGTGTACCGACTGAGCACTTGCTCGGTAAAAGAGGAGAAGGATTTAAGCAATTTTTGATTACATTGGATGGTGGGAGGATCGGTATAGGAGCCATGGCTGTTGGAATTGCGCAGGCAGCCTATGACAAAGCTCTTCAATATGCAAAAGAAAGAAAGCAATTTGGTCATTCACTCTCACATTTCCAAGCCATTCAATTTAAGCTTGCAGATATGGCGATGAAAATAGAACTTGCTAGAAATATGGTGTATAAAGCTGCATGGCTAAAGGATCAAGGCAGGCCTTTTTCAAAAGAAGCGTCTATGTGTAAATTATATGCATCAGAAGTTTGTATGGAGATTACGGATCAGTCTGTACAAATTCACGGTGGCTATGGGTATATGAAGGATTATCATGTCGAACGGTTTATGAGAGATGCAAAGCTAACTGAAATTGGTGAAGGAACTTCGGAAATTCAACGGATGGTCATTGCCAGACAAATAGGCTGTATTTAAGAATATAAGTGTAGGGGCAAGACAATATATTAACTCAAAAAGTTATATTTACTTAACTTCTAACAAAACTCCATCACCAATTGCTGGAGTTTTTGTCTATTTTATGAATTAGATGTGACAAACTTTGCAATAGGTCTTTTCCTTATTTGGTTTTTGAAGTAGAATAGAGATTGTTTGTATATACTTTCTAAAAATGAGTGTTGTTACATAAGGAGGGGAATTTTTACATGAAAAATGCTATTATGCCGTATGTTTTAATTTTTGTTTTTGGTATCGCATTGATGTTTGGTATGAGTTTCATAGGTCTTGGTAACATGAAGGAAATGGCTGCCGAGAAAGAAGGCGGCGGAAATAAGACTGAAGAGACTGCAACAGCAAGTCCAGAGGATCTTTATAAGAAGAGCTGTATTGCTTGTCACGGAGATCAATACCAAGGTGCTGTTGGACCAGCACTTAAAGGAATGACTCTTTCTCAGGATGAAATTAAAGATATCCTTATTAATGGAACACCTAATGGAATGCCAGGAGGTTTAGTCCCTGGACAGGAAGATGCAATGGCTGAATGGTTAGTAAATCTTAAATAATGTTATTAAAGAAGTCCTTTGCAAATGAAAGGACTTTTTTTTATGAATTGAAAAGTTTAAACTGATAAGGATACTATTATAAATAGATCTATAGCAATAAAGGAAAAAGTGGTGAGAAGAAAATGAATACTGATAAATTATCACAGCGTCTTGAAGCTGTTGTTCGCTATATTCCAAAAGGTAGCCGCTTAGCAGATATTGGCTCAGATCATGCTTATTTGCCTTGTCATGCCGTGAAAACGGGCGTTACGCCGTTTGCTGTCGCTGGAGAGGTAGTAGAAGGTCCTTTTCAATCAGCCAAGCAGCAAGTTGAAATGGAAGGTCTTACTGAGCAAATCGTTGTTCGTAAGGGTAATGGTTTAGAGGTTATTGAGGCAGGGGAAGTCGATTGCATCACAATAGCCGGTATGGGCGGAGCGTTAATCGCTAGTATATTGGAAGCTGGAAAGGAGAAGCTTGAATCTACTAAGCGATTAGTCTTACAACCGAATATTAGTGCAATCTCAATTCGAACATGGCTATTACATAATGGATGGGAATTGATTGCTGAGGAAATTCTTGAAGAGGATGATAAGATTTATGAAATTTTAGTTGCGGAGCAAGGTGAGCCGCATAAACCTTATCATGATTTAGAAAAAGGGTTATTGCTCGGACCTTTTCTTATGAAAGAAAAATCAGTTGTTTTTCAGAAAAAATGGTCAGCTGAATTAAAGAATTGGCAACGAATATTGGCCCAGCTAGAGAAAGCAGCTAAAACTGAAGAAAATGACAAAAAAAGAGCTGAGCTAAGCGATAAGTCAAGAATGGTGGAGGAGGTTTTGCAAATTGAAAAAAGTGAATGGTCATGAAATCATCCAGTTATTTGAACAATTCTCTCCGAAAAGCTATGCAATGGAAGATGATAAAATTGGACTTCAAATAGGAAGGCTTAATAAGCCAGTTGAAAATGTAATGATTGCCCTTGATGTGTTGGAGGAGATCGTAGATGAAGCAATTATGAAAAATGTTCAGCTAATTATTGCGCATCATCCGCCGATTTTTCGTCCATTAAAAGCAATAGCAACAGATACGCCTTCCGGAAGAATGATTGAAAAGCTAATTAAGCATGATATTGCAGTGTATGCAGCTCATACGAATTTAGATGTGGCTGTTGGTGGTGTCAATGATATGCTTGCAGAAGCTTTGCAGCTTACGAACACTGAAGTACTCTATCCTACATTTGAAACAAAACTGAAAAAGCTCGTTGTGTATGTTCCAATTGAAAATGTTGATGATGTGAAAAAAGCGATTGGCGATGCAGGAGCAGGCGCGATTGGGAATTATAGTCATTGTACTTTCTCGTCCCCTGGAATAGGTCAATTTTTGCCAAATGACCTTGCTAATCCTCATATTGGAACGAGCGGAATACTAGAGTCCGTTAAGGAAGAAAGAGTGGAAACTATTTTTCCTGCAAATTTAGAAAGACGAATTTTATCCGCAATGTTTAAAGCACATCCCTATGAGGAAGTCGCTTACGATATTTATCAGCTCGAGAATAAAGGAGAAGTACTTGGTCTTGGGAGAATCGGTAATATTGAGGAAATGACGTTAAAGGATTTTGCTACTCATGTGAAACAAGCTTTAGATGTTACCGGAGTTCGTGTTGTCGGAGACATGAATTCGATAGTAAAAAAAGTAGCTGTTCTCGGTGGGGATGGTAATAAGTATTTCTCTGCTGCGAAATTTAAAGGGGCTGATGTATATGTCACAGGAGATATGTACTATCACGTCGCTCATGATGCCATGATGATGGGATTGAATATTGTTGATCCTGGTCATAATGTTGAAAAAGTAATGAAAAATGGTGTTGCAAAGCAGTTAACAAAAATGTGTGAGGAAAAGGGTTATCAAGTTTCATTTATTCCTTCTGAAATAAATACAGACCCTTTTCAATTTATGTAACCGGTCTTTCTAAATCCTGGTTTTTTGGTAAACTCTCTATTTTGGACACGATTTTTGGATCGTGCAAATATTTAGCGAATCGTGCATATAATTTAAATATCGTGCAAAGGTCTGACAAATCGTGCATATACTTTTAAAGTTGTGCAAATTGCCAAAAAATCAAACCAATAAAGAGATGGGGTGTTTAAATAGTCACTTTTTTGACTTTTAAACACCCCATTTGATTTTAGTTATTTATTTTTTACCTTTGGAAGGATTTTATTTAAAGGTACCTTTTTTTCTTTGACCCAAGTGCTTTCATCATTCGGGTCAAATTGCTCTATAAACGAAATGACTTCCTTTGTAATTGGTGTTGGAGTTGAAGCGCCAGCGGTAACAGCAACGGTTGACGCATTTTTGATCCAATCAATCTCAAGTTCCGTTATATCAGCAATGCGATAAGCTTTTGTGTGAGCAATTTCTTCAGAAACCTGTGCTAAGCGGTTTGAATTATTACTCTTAGGGTCTCCAACAACAATTAGCACATCTGCTGTACCAGCTTGCTGGGCGACAGCCTCTTGTCGCACTTGAGTAGCATTGCAAATCTCGTTATGAAATTCAGCATGAGGGTACTTTTCTGCGATTGTATCCATCACATGCTTAACATCCCACTGACTCATTGTTGTTTGATTTGTGACGACTATTTTATCACTCGAAACATGTAGGTTTTGAACATCTTTTACAGTTTCAACTAAATGAACAGCGTGTGGAGCGACTCCTACTGCCCCTTCTGGCTCAGGATGCCCTTTTTTTCCAATATAAATAATTTGGAAGCCAGCTTGTTCCTTCTCTCGAATTAAATCATGAGTTCGTGTAACATCAGGACAAGTCGCATCAATGGTTACAAGCCCTTTTTGTTTAGCTAATTCTCTTACCTCTGGAGAAATACCATGAGCGGTAAAAATGACTGTGCCTTTATCCACTTTCTCAAGGATTTCCTTTCGGTTACTCCCATCTAATGTAATAATTCCTTCCTCTTCGAATGCATCAGTCACATGTTTGTTATGCACGATCATTCCGAGAATGTATATCGGACGTGGTAAAGTTTTATCTAAAGCCGCATTTCTGGCAATAACCATTGCATCGACAACCCCATAGCAATAACCTCGAGGTGATATTTTAATAATCTCCATTTATGAAAAACCCCCTATTATATTAGGTATAATGAAGCAGTATTTGCCGTATTATATTTTTTCGAAATCATACATCATGTACAATATCATATTTCATTATATAAGACTTCTAAAGAGAATTATACTAAAAGGGGGTTTTAAGGGAAAGTTAACATAGCTTTCTTTCTTTTGCATCCTAAATATAAAGCTTCGGCTTAGACAATCCTTTTTGTCTTTCAACTTTCTCTTTGGAAGCTGGAGTTGTGTGATTGCTATTAGTGTCTTGCTTTTTTAAGGTTTCAGTAGTTTTCTGCCTTTTAGTTTGATTTTCAGTTTTTTGAATTTTTTCCTCACTGTTTGAGCTTTCAGAAGAATCCTTCATTCCTCTGTACATCTTCCACATTGCAGGAATGTTTTTTACCATCGGACCGTATTGGTTTATCATTGGCCCGAATTGAGAAGCAGTGTTTAGCATTTTTTGAGTATTTGTTAAAAAGCCATTTACGGATGCAGGATTGGTTAATGCACTTAATAATCCTCCACTAGCTTCACCAGTTGGAGCAGCAAGACTTGCTGGATTAACAGCTCTTGAAACACCTGCTGCTGGATTCCCTCTGCTAAATAGTCTAGATAGAAGTCCACCTCCTCCGCCCCCTTGTCTCATCTGTGCTTGACCTGGTGCTCCCATCTGCGGAAAACGACCGTTTCTCATCATGGGGTTCCCCCTTGCTTGCTGTGGCGGAAAGCCTCCATTTCCCAACACTGGGGGATACCCTGGCATTTGGTTCATAAATGGATTAGAAGTCATGCCTCTAGGAAATCCCATACCACCCTGGTAAGGTGGTCTTTGTCTTTGCAACATTCAAATTCCTCCTTTCAATACAATTTGTATTATTAAAATATGCTTCAATAGTAAATTGGTTTAAAGATTAGGCTCTTAACTTAAATTGACACAAACTATTATTGTTATAAATAGTGATGCAAGTACCTCAATGGAAAAACTGGTTATTTCGGATAAACTTTATTATAATAACAGGATGACCATTCGAAATATGAGGAGTTTTAAAAATGGAAAAAACGAATTTTGAACAATACGACTTAAAGCCGTTTATTATAAACGCAGTAAAATCATTCGGGTTCTATGAACCAACAGAAATTCAAGAGCGTCTTATCCCAACTGTATTAAAAGGGGAAAGTGCCATTGGCCAATCACAAACTGGTACGGGAAAGACCCATGCCTATGTGCTGCCGATTCTTGAGAAAATTAATTTTGCAAAGCAGGAAGTACAGGCCGTTATTACAGCACCAACACGTGAGTTAGCTAGTCAAATCTACCACGAGATTCTTAAAGTAACAGAGCATTGTCAAGAGGGAGAAGAGATTACTGCCCGCTGTTATATTGGGGGAACGGACAAGCAAAGAGCGATTGAAAAGTTGAAAAAACAACCACATATCGTTGTCGGTACACCTGGAAGAATAAATGATTTAGTCAAGGAACAGGCATTATTTGTTCACACGGCACAAATGTTAGTTGTAGATGAAGCAGATTTAATGCTCGATATGGGCTTTATCGAGGATGTAGACCAAATCGCAGCAAGAATGCCTGCGAAATTGCAAATACTTGTTTTTTCTGCAACCATTCCGGAAAAATTAAAGCCATTTTTAAAAAAATATATGGAAAACCCTAAATACGTTCATGTCGAACCAAAGCAGGTAACGGCTGCAAAAATAGAGCATCGCCTTTTGCCTTCGAGACATCGAAATAAAACAAAGCTCGTTTATGAGGCACTATCACTATTTAATCCTTATTTAGCCATTGTTTTTACTAATACAAAGAAAATGGCTGATGAGGTGGCTAACGCTTTAATTGAAAAAGGATTAAAAGTTGGACGGATTCACGGGGATCTTAATCCAAGAGAGCGTAAGAAAATGATGAAGCAAATTCTCGATCTTGAGTATCAATATATTGTTGCTACGGATTTAGCTGCTAGAGGCATTGATATACAAGGGATTAGTCATGTCATCAACTACGAACTACCAGCGGATTTAGATTTCTATGTTCACCGTGTTGGTCGAACTGCGAGAGCAGGTAATTCAGGTATCGCCTTAACTATTTATGATCCATCTGATGAAGATGCATTAAATCGACTTGAAAAATTAGGAATTGAGTTCTCCCATGTCGACTTGCAAAAAGGGGATTGGGTAGATTTACCGGAACGGAATAAGCGTAAAAAACGTCAAAAACAAACAGATGAAATTGATAAGCAAGCAAAGACAATCGTCCAAAAGCCAAAGAAGGTAAAACCAGGCTATAAAAAGAAAATGCAATCTGAAATAGAGAGCTTTAAAAAACGTCAAAGAAGAATCCAGAAAAAGAAATAAACAAACTGGGGGAGAGAAGCAAATGTTGAAAATTGGTTCACATGTTTCAATGAGTGGAAAAAAGATGCTCCTAGCAGCAAGTGAAGAAGCTGTTTCTTACGGAGCAAATACGTTCATGATCTATACAGGTGCTCCACAAAACACAAGAAGAAAAAAGATTGAAGAATTAAACATTGAAGCCGGGCTTAAGCATATGGAGGAACACGGAATTTCAGAGATCGTAGTCCATGCTCCGTATATTATTAATATTGGCAATACAACGAACCCAGCAACCTTTGAACTAGGTGTTAATTTCTTGAGAACAGAAATTGATCGAACAGAAGCAATCGGCGCAAAGCAAATCGTTTTGCATCCAGGTGCGCATGTTGGGGCAGGTACAGAAGTTGGAATCAAAAGAATTGTCGAAGGATTAAATGAAGTTCTAAAAGGTGATGAAAAGGTTCAAATTGCGCTTGAAACAATGGCTGGAAAAGGTTCTGAATGTGGAAAAGCATTTGAGGAACTAGCGATGATTATTGATGGGGTTACTCATAATGATCACCTTTCAATCTGCTTCGACACATGTCATATACATGATGCGGGATACAATATTGTTGAAGATTTTGACGGAGTGTTAAATACTTTTGACAAAATCATTGGCATTGATCGTCTAAAGGTTCTTCATATTAACGACAGTAAAAATGAGCGCGGGATGAAAAAGGACCGTCATGAAAATATCGGCTTCGGTCATATCGGATTTAAAGCGTTAAACTATATTGTTCACCATCCACAATTAAAGGATATCCCAAAAATCCTTGAAACACCATTTGTTGGTGAAGATAAGAATAATAAAAAGGCACCTTATAAACATGAAATTGCAATGCTAAGAGCAAAGGAATTTCGTGAAGATTTATTAGATGTCATTATGCAGGACTAAAAGATAGTTTGTCATACGATGAAAAAGCTGTGAAAATTGCTTCACAGCTTCTTTTATTTCGTAAATTGAATAAATAAACGATTCACTTCTTTAGCTGTTTCGGGACCAGCAATTTTCGCGATCGCTTTAATCAATTTTGCTCGCTCATTATCATCAAAGATGTTTACCTGCTTCCCTTGGAGATATCCTGCAATTTTCTTCGCTTGCTCCTTTGAAATCGATATTTGAAATTGCTCGCCGTACTTTAATAATTCATCAGCAGTAATCGTACTCACTTTATGATTAATGATGTTTTCAAAAATTTTCATTTCTCATCACTCCTCCCATCTACTTTATGAAGAAGGAAAGTAAATCGTGACATTCAAAGAAAAAATTGTTGTAAACCTCTAGCCACACATAGGCTTGTGTTCTTTACAATTAACAACACTTCCTGTATACTAACTTCTGTAAATCGTAATGATTCTTAATTCGAAGGTGATACAAATGGCGCGCGAAACAATGCCAATTATTGAAATTAAAGATGTAGCTTTTCGCTATGAAAAGGATTATGTGCTTGAAGATATAAATTTATCGATAAATGAAGGTGCGTTTTTAGGAATAGTTGGTCCTAATGGGTCTGGTAAATCAACATTATTAAAGCTTATTCTTGGCCTACTAAAGATCCAAAAAGGTAGCATTCAACTATTTGGTGAGGATGTTTCTCGATTTAAGGATTGGCAAAAAATTGGGTTCGTTTCACAAAAAGCCAATTCATTTAATACAGGTTTTCCAGCAACCGTATATGAAGTTGTTGCAAGTGGATTAAC
>JAEWIG010000251.1 GCA_023387295.1 Bacillota bacterium
CCGCAATGGCAGCCACAAACGCTAACCAAAGCGGTAGCCCAAAGGTAGTCGTTACGATTACTCCAATAAATGCGCCAAACATAAAAATTTCTCCGTGCGCCATATTAATAATGCCTAGTACACCGAAAACAAGTGTAAACCCAAGGGCAACGATGGCATAAATGCTACCTAATGTAATTCCGTTTATCAGCTGCTCTAATAGCAAAACATCTCACCCTTTAATTTCATTTTTTACTGCAGAATCGTTTAAGAAACAATCAGTGAGGGATGATACTCCTCACTGATTGTTATTTGCTTTACTCGAATAACTGGAATTTTCCGTCTTTAATGATTAGAACTGTTGGATCCATCACTACGTCTCCATCTTTATCAAAGGAGAAGTTTCCAAGGATGCCATCAAGGTCTTTAATTTCTGCTAAAGCATCACGGAGCTTGTCACGGTCAGCTTCTCCCGCATTTTTCAATGCCTCAGCAAGAATATAAAGTGCATCATATGCTTGTGCTGCGAATTGATCTGGCTTCATGTTGTATGCCGCTTCGTATTTTTGATTAAATTCTTGTACTTGCGGGTCTTCTTTTTCCCCGAACCAAGGTGTTGCAACAATCAACCCGTCAGAAGCATCTCCAGCTATTTCTATTACTTGTGGCGAGTTAAATCCGTTTCCACCAACAAACGGAGCATCTAAGCCCATTTTTCTTGCTTGGTCCATAATAACAGCTCCCTCATTATAAAGAGCCGAACATAGAATTAGGTCTGGATTTAAACCTTTAATCTTGGTTAATTGTGCATTATAATCTGACTGCCCTTTTTGGAATGTTTCAATTGTTAAAATTTCAAGCCCCATTTTTTCAGCAGTTGATTTCATTGTGTCAAAGCCTGATTTAGTAAAAACATCATCGTTTCCATATAGAATCGCGACTTTTTTTGCATCGAATTTTTCAACAGCTTTCCCGATCGAAGCAGGGATCGCTAGTGCTTCAGGAATTGAATTTCTAAAGACATAATCTCCAATTTGTGGAATTCCTTCTGCTGTAGTTGATGTCCCTATAATCGGTATACCATTTAAATCTGCCTCTGGCCCAACAACATTCATTTCCGTACTTAAAGTCGGTCCTAATAAGGCAACAATATTATCATCACTCATTAATTTTTGAGCTGCAGATAATGCTTGTTCCTGCTTCCCGGCAGAGTCCTCAGTGACAAGCTGAATATTTACTTCTCCCTTTTCATTAATTTCTTCTAATGCTAATTTGAAGCCGTTTGTTATCGCTTCACCGTAAGCTGCTCCAGGTCCAGTTATATAGGAGATTACACCAACTTTTGCTTGAACTGCTTCTCCAGAGGCTTGTCCACCATCTTTTGATGAATCGCCTTCTCCTTTACTAGCTGTGTCCGAACTATTGCCGCTACATGCAGCTAGTGCGAATAACATGCAGATAGCTAGCAATAACAAAGGTTTTTTCAAAATCTTACTCATAGTTATTTTGCCCCCCGAATTTTTCTGATTTTTTCGAAACATATACATATTAAATACCATTTAGTTAATGATGTAAATACCATTTTCTAAATCTTTTGATTCATAAGTTTTTTTATTAAAATGCAAACGTTTACATCTTTATTCAAAATAATAAGCGATTCCTAATATAGAGGAATCGCTTATTATTTATTTATTATATTAAAATAATATGTAAGAAGTTTATTCGTTTGGACCAATAACCCTTTTTTGAATATCGGAGATTTCTCCTTTTTCAACACGGTTCTTTAAGGTTGTTTGCCAGTTTATTGCAAGTAGTTTACAATTAGAAAGCTCTCTAGCCTCAACCAAATTATCCTTCTCTATATGCATAATTTGATTACATTTTTCAATCGTCCAATGAGGATAAGGGCGCTCTACTAGATTAAAAGTTTGTCCAGCTTCCACATATCCTTCCTTCAATACACGGAAATACCAGCCTGTTTTTCCCGTATTTTGTAGAAGGAGAGCAAGATTTTTAATATTAAATCTACGTGCGGGCTTCCAGCAAGGTTGTCTTGGCTGTGAAACTTGAACAATCGCATCACCAATTTCAAAAGTATCACCAATTGAAATCATTTCTTCTGTTACGTTCTCCATTAAAAAGTTTTCACCCATGCCACCAGCAGTAATTTCCTCATTTCCCAATGTGTTTTGCCAATATGCATAGTGTTCATGAGAATAGGCAAACACAGCTTTCTCAGGACCTCCATGGTGTTTTTGGTCTGCCTGCCCGTCCCCTACTAAATTCGTTTTGCTTAACCAGATTCTGCCTTGAACTGGCTTTTTATAAATCGCACTTGTCCATTCTCTCTCCATTGGATTAACAGCGGCTTGATTACCTAGTGTTTGCGGCATTCCAATATATATACTCTTCATTAAATAGGCCATTTAATTTACCTCCTCCAAAGTGAAATCCAACTGATAAATATATAATGATCATAAACGATTTAACAAAAATTAGGTAGGGATATATCACAAAAAAACCCCTCGATATAAGTAATCAAGGGATTCTAATTGACAAAATTTACTTTTCTTATATAACATTCGCCCCAAGTGTATGCTGAAAATGATTTAATGCCCATTCGTGGCCAGCCTGATTAAATGAAGCAACAGCATCTTTATGGATAACAATATTAAATCCTTTATTATAAGCATCGACAGCCGTATGTAGGACACATATATCCGTACAAACACCAATTATGTGAACTTCCGTAATACCACGCTCTCGCAATTTTATTTCAAGGTTTGTTCCTGCAAAGGCTGAATATCTTGTTTTATCCATGTATAGAACATTTTCCGCTTCTCTATTCGTCTCATAAAGATCATTTAATGATCCAAATAAATCTCTCCCACTCGTATGACGAATATTATGAGGTGGAAACAGCTTAGTCTCAGGGTGGTACTTATCCTCTAAATCGTGAACATCAATTGCAAAAACGGTAAAATCTCCAGCTTTGATAAATTCCTCCGTAATTTCAACGATTTTTTGTTCCAATACCTGTCCAGGTTCCCCACAAGTCAATGCTCCATGTTCTGCTACAAAATCAACCGTATAATCGACATTAATCAGTGCTTTTTTTGGCATTATCCTTCAACTCCTTCTAGTTTCCTTGTTCACTCTCCTCCTTCAATATATACCAATTTGTCATTCATTTTCCAATAAAACCTCTACAAATTGTTCAGGAACATATGTTTTTTTATCTTTGATAAAAGGAGCTACTTCAAAGCGTCCAATGCTACGATTATAGCCGTATACTTTATCTCCTTTTGTTATCGTATAGGATACATTTTGTTTCGTTACATAAACCGTTTTTTTTCTATCTGATTTAACTTCATAGCCTAATTCCTCAGCCACTACTCTAAGAGGGATCATTTTTACTCCATTTTTAATAAAATGGTCAGCTTTAATCATCTCAGCAATTCTTTCTTTCTTTTCAACCGTCTTGTCAAATGCGATTATTTTTATTGGGCTCGTTTGTGGAGGAAGACTCCTTGTTGTCACGCTATAGAAAACAACGAGATCCTTCCCATCTAAATCTTCTTGTTCGAGCGATTCACCAAGCTGATTGGTAA
>JAEWIG010000070.1 GCA_023387295.1 Bacillota bacterium
TGGGTTGCAGAAGAGAATCTTCCAGCGGTTCCTCAAATGTTGCTGGAACACTCTAAAACACCCAATGTTACTGCTGACCAAGTGGCAAAGGAGTTAATGGAAGGGTATAAAAACCGACTTTATTAATATGAAATAGCCCTGAAATTTTTCATAATTCATGGGATAGTGATTTACGGCATTACAATGAAGTAATTGATTTTTGAAAAATAAATTGTTATAATTTTCGTAATATTAAAGAAGGGAGTGAGGTTACGCAATGACAAATTTCATGAAGATAACCTTGGAAAATAATTTTATTGCCTCTCACTCATACGGATTAAATTAGTTCGAAATTGGTTGATTTGACCTATGATTTGAGCTTGGGCAGATAAAAGCACAGGCTTTTTTGTTATGAATTAAACATTCTGAGCCACAGGGTTATTTAATATAATTCTGTGGTTTTTTGTTTGCTTTTTATAACAAAGATTTATTTCTAATTGTTATTTTCAAACATTTTAACTGGAGGTAGTGAGGCAAAAGGAAGTAATGAATACAAGAGGTATTGAAAAAAATGGTGCAATTTAGAAAAATAAGGAGTTGTTGTCTTCAATGTTGAAACTAAAATATCTTTTTGACAATGCGGATTTGGCAGAAATGTTATTGGAGAATTGGAAATTTGATGAAGTATCTATTGATTTGTTTAAATATTATCGAATATCTTCAAATGCTATCTATCCATTTGAAACTCGAGGCAAGACAAAGCTGTTAAGATTTTCACCAAAAACAGAGAAGAGCCGAGAAAATATTTTAGCAGAGCTTGAATTTATTTCTTACCTGCGTACGAATCAGTATGGTGTTTTAGAAGCAGTTGTGTCAAAGAATGGGAAGGAACTTGTTGAAGCACAAACCCCATGGGGTGAGTACTATGTTTCTGTATTTAAACGTGTAGCAGGTGTACAGCTTAACAAGACTGATTTAAGTGATGCCATCATCTTCAATTATGGAAAAGCATTAGGAAAACTTCATCAATTATCTAGTGAGTATAAACCGATTCATAACAAGCGTTGGTCATATAGTGACGTGTTAAATTGGATTCATACTATTTTAATTGATTTTCCTAATGAAACAGCGGCTTTAATGGAAACAAAATTACTACAAGACTATTTTGATTCTATTCCTATCACAGAAAGCAATTTTGGACTGATTCATTATGATTTTGAATACGATAATGTTTTTTATGATGAAGAGTCTCAATCCTGCAACGTGATTGATTTTGACGATGCTATGTATCACTGGTATGTAATGGATATTGAGCAAGCGCTAGATAGCTTGCAAGATTTTATTGCAGCTGAAATGCATCAACAGAAAAAACAATGCTTCTTGGACGGATATCGTACTGAGTATGAACTTACAAATGATATGATGTCTTTATTACCAGCCTGCAGACGTTTTGCCAATTTATATGGTTATGTACGTATATTAAGAGCGGTAGAAGAAAAGTGGGAAAATGAACCTGAATGGCTAGTAAGTTTGAGAGAGAAATTGATAAATGCTATGAAAAATGAATCTTCTTGTTTTGGAATGGAAATTTAATTTGGGAGGTTTACCTTTAGGTTAAAATGGCCTACGAATGCTAATTTAATGGTATTTTTGTTCAACTAATGGGCGTAATTCTGTAGAAAGAATTATGCTCTTTTTTAAGAGAGTTTGTGGAAGAAGGATATCAAAGGGTTTCACCGAATTTATACGTAAAGGTCATATTATATTTTTGGAGAGAAAATAGTGAATTTACGTAATTTAGGATGTTGATAGTTACAATAAACTAGACAATTTTTTAAGGTGCTCAAGTTTCTTATATGGGGAGCAGATAGGCCTATTTGATTATAGTCACGAGGGAGTTTACTAATGAAAATGAATGAAAAAACATATCTAAGTATAGAAGAGATTATTTCATTACCAACCTTATCAGATACAAACATAAGTGATGATGGCAAAAACGTAGCATTTGTCAAGAAGACAGCTAACTGGAAAGACAATAAATATAGGAATCATGTATGGATATATGAAAAAGAGAAGGGGCAGTGTTACCCATTAACTAGCGATGTAGATAGTACATACCCATTATGGTCTCCAGATTCTAGAAATATCGCATATCTTAGCCCAGTTGGTGATGGGGCTAACAAGAAAAATCAGATCTTTGTTAAGTCAATAGATGGTTATAGTGGGGTTCAAATTACTGATGAGAAGGAAGGGGTCAGTAAATTCAAATGGGAGCCTACTGGCAAGGGTTTTTATTATATTGCACAGTCAAAAGAATCTGAGGCGATAAAGAGGCGAAAGGAACAATATGGAGATTTCCATCATAAAGGTAAAGATAACCAGAATAATTGTTTGTATTACATTGAACACGAAAATAGCGTTGTTTATCAACTAACTGATGGTAAGGATTTTCATATCCATGAATTTGATATTTCAAATGATGGAAAAAAGGTTGTATTTATAGCTACACCAAGTTCGGATATGGAAGATTATGTTAACGGAGATCTATACATACTAGATATTAAAGCTGGGGAGTTACAAAAGTTGAATATAGATAAGTTGTTGGGAGGGAGCGTCTGCTTTTCTCCTGATGGTAGCAAAATATGTTACTCAGCGAGCATAAGTGAGAAGGATTACTATAAGACCCATATACAAGACAGTACAATACAAATATATGATCTTAATAATGGAGAGCTAATTCAACCATTAACAGATTTTGATAGTACGGTTATTCCATTACGGTGGACAGCTAAAGGAATTTTAATTAGATGGCAGAATAAAACTAATTATCTTATTGGGTTGCTATCTGAGGATGGCACTGTGGAAATATTAGGCGAAAAAGTAGATAGCTTTATAATGGAAGCTTCTATTACAAGGGATGGAAATCATTTATCCTATAAAAAGGCTATTACAAATGAAACCTTTGAAATCTATTTAGACGATACAAAAATAACAAATGAAAATAGCTTTTTTAAAGGAAAGCTTAAAAGTAACAGGGAAGTAATCTCATGGCAAAGTAGTGATGGTCTTGAAATAGAGGGGATTTTATCAACCCCAGTAGAGTTTGATACGAATAAAAAATATCCCTTATTAGTGGTAATCCATGGTGGGCCGGATTGGGCATCTTTTCCAATATTTTCAGACTGTTTTAATGAGAAATATCCTATTGAACAGTTTATCGAAAAAGGCTTTATCGTTTTAGAACCAAACTACAGAGGAAGTTCTGGCTATGGGAATGAATTCTTAAAAGCAAACTATAGAAAACTAGGGATTGCTAACTACGATGATGTTATATCTGGAGTGGATAAACTAGTTGACAAAGGGATTGCAGATAAAGATAGAGTAGCGGTTATGGGATGGAGCAACGGGGGATATATATCAGCATTCTGTTCTACATTTAGTAGTAGATTTAAAGCGATTTCAGTTGGAGGCGGAATTACTAATTGGAGTACCCATTATGTAAATACCGATATCCCTTACTTTATTAGGATGTATTTAGGAAATAATCCATGGAATGATCCAGATATATATACTAAAACATCACCAATGACATATATTAAATCAGCTTGTACGCCCACTTTAATCCAACATGGCGAAAACGATGCAAGAGTTCCAACTCCAAATGCCTATGAGCTATATCAAGGATTAAGGGATATGGAAGTTGAGACAGAATTAATTATATTTAAAGGAATGGCATACAGTTCTGACCAGCCAGGAATAAATGTGGCTATTATG
>JAEWIG010000072.1 GCA_023387295.1 Bacillota bacterium
TGCCAACAGTCGTTGCTGTAAGGTTTTGCCGTAAAAAATGTGAAAGGGAAACGAGTAGCTTTCGAGCCTTTCCAGGATTAAGACGAATTAAGGAAACAATTGTATTTAATGAGTTAAATAAAAAATGTGGGCTTATTTGTGCCTGAAGTGCCTTGATTTCTAACTCTTTGGCAAGCTGATAAGCTTTGTCAGCTTCAGCCACTTCTAACTGGTTGCTTAATAATACACTAAGCCCCGTAATTAACTCTTTCGCTAGAGGAGTTATTTCTTTTTCTGACCGGAAGTAGAATTTTAGCGTTCCAATCGTTTCCCCACGTTGACTTAAAGGTGCGATTACAGCTGCGCCGAGTGGGCAGTTTTCGTGTTGACAGTGGATGGCGTCATCACTTGCGACGATGAGTTCACCTTTTTGGATAACATCTTTTGTAATTTGAGTTTGGATCGGTAGATTTTGACAATGATGATCATCCCCAACTCCAACATGAGCTAAAATGTCTGTTAAGTTCGTCATGGAGACAGCACTTGTCTGGATTTCTTCATGTAAAATTCGGCAAACTGCATTTGCAGAATGAGTGTTCATTCCTTTACGAAGATAGGCTAGCGTCTTGTCTGCAATTCGAAGTGTTTTTTGTGCTTGTAAGGCAGTTGCTTTCTCTTCTTCATTTACAACATTTTTGATAATGAGAAGGAAGAGGGCAGAGCCTAATCCATTTGCGATAATCATCGGGATTCCGATTACTTCGACAAGAGCTAAAGCTTTATCGAAGGGCTTGGAAACGACTAATATAACTATCATTTGAATGGTTTCCGCAACGGCTCCAATAGTAAAAGCTAAAGGAAGCTTCACATGCTCGTTTTTCTTATAGAAGGCACCTGCGATAATTCCTGCAAGAATGGAAGCAAAACCACATGAAAAAGCTGTAAATCCTCCTAAAGTAAAACGATGGATCCCAGCAATTAAGCCTGCCCCAATACCAATCCGGTAGCCACCAAGAAGCCCCGCAATGACAACTCCGATTACCCTTGAGTTAGCAAGCGCCTCATCAGCACTAAGCCCAGATGACCAGCGATTGAATTGGTAGGTTTCTGTACTGAAGGCAAGCCCAGAATAAGTACCAATAATGCCAAAAAAACCAAAGAAGAGAATCGCTATGTATTGTTGGCTTCGATTTAATCGTTCCTTGTAAATCATATCTCGAAAGAATCTGAGCCTTGTTAAAATAAACGCAATTGTTACGATGATTCCGAGGCGCTCAATCATCGTAATGAGGAGCTCGAACATATCTATTCTCCTTTTTTATATTGGAAAGTATAACTATGTTTATTAATCTATATATTAAATCAAATTTATCGTTAATTGAAACTTTTTTTAATTTTTAGAAAACAAAACGGGTGTATATGTAAAAAAGAAACACCCTTTAGGTGCTTCTCTAGCTTTTAGAAAAATTATTCAATGAATATTAAAAATGACCTTTTTCAAAAAATACTTCCTTCGGTGCGAGCTCCATTGATTCCTCCCATAACTCTTGTACATAATTATTCAAGAAAATTCCATTAGGGTCAAGCTCCTGTCTGATTGCAAGAAAGTCTGCGAGCTTAGGGAAGAGGAAGTGAAGATGTGCCGAGCTTTGATTGTGCATTTTCCCCCAATGTGGTCGGCCTTCATATTTTTTCATGATTTTTTCCATGTCACGAAAATATTGTTCATAAGGCATCCCTTTATACATATGAAAGGAAATAACGGCAGAGTCTCGTTTGTAGGCTGGGCTTAGCCATATTTCATCGGCTTTTACTGTCCGACATTCAAGAGGGAAATGTACATTATATTGATTTTCCTCTATACACTCACGAATTTCTTGAATGGCAGACTTCATCGATTGAAGGGGGATAAAGTACTCGATTTCACGAAAAATGACTTTTCTTGGTGTAGCAAATAGCTGATAGCTTTGAGCAGAAATCGATGTATTTCCAACTCCTTTCGCAGAAAGCCTACTAATAACTTTGCTTGATTTCGGAAATTTCCTACAAACCTCTGAGAGTAGAAAAAATAAATAGTTTTCTAGAATGAGATTTTTCCAATGGTGTAAGGTAAGACTTTGAGGCTTGTTTTTAGATAGGTTCATTGTTTTGATTTGGACAAGATCAGAATACGGAAAAAGATAAAATTCAAAATGCCGATTCGTATTTATATAGTGATCTAAATTTTCTATAAGCTGCGTATAAGGGATTTTCTCGCTAACATAATTGTAAACAGGACTTTTGATTATGTTTATGACAACTTTAACGATAATGCCTAAGCTTCCCAATGAGACAAGGCATGCATGAAAATAGGATGCATTTTCTTTTTTTGAAACAATGAGAATTTCACCTTCGGCCGTGACGAGAGTTAGTTCTATCACTTGAGTGGCAATAATACCGAAATTCATTCCAGTCCCGTGTGTTCCCGTCGAAAGGGCTCCAGCAATGCTTTGGACATTAATATCACCTAAATTCTCTTGTGAATAGCCTAACCTTCCGAGTTCATTGCCAATTTCATATAATCTCGTTCCGCCAAGGACGGTCGCTGTTTCATTTACTTCATCAATCTTCTCGATTCCACTTAATAAATCAAGAGAAACAAGCCAATCGTTCGTTTGTACGAGATTCGTAAAGGAGTGCCCAGCACCAACAATCCTAATTTTTTTTTGATTAGCAGCTGCTTCATTGACTAATGTACATACCTCTTCGATAGTTGCTGGATAAAGGATTTGTTGAGGTTGGCAATGAAAGGTTTGAGACCAGTTTGTCCATGAACGTCCCTGCACTGTTTTGATCATAAAAAGCTAACTCCTTCTCCTCGGTATGTTTTGTAATTGTCTACTATTTTTTGATTCTCGATTAAAACGATGTCGTTAAAGCGTTCGCAAATCTCACCAGCTTTAGCAGCTCTGAAGACGATGACATCCCCGATTTCAAGTATTTCTTTTTCAAAATAGACAGGAGTTTGTACTTCGCCGGCTCCTTCTAAAGGTAAAAGTTTCCCGCCACGGGGATAGACAGGTTGAGGTACTTTATCCTTTCCTATCGCACCTGATGCAATATAGCCACCACCAAGACATGTATAAATGTTAGGAGTAGGTTTTCTAACGACAGGTAAAGCAAAATGTAACGCTGGTTTATAGCTGAAGTCCTGATAATAATCAAATAACAGAGGCGAATAAAAACCTGAGCCAACAGTCACCTCTGTGATGCAATTTTCTTTAGTAGTCGTCTGTAGGCTGCCCGTTCCTCCACCATTAACGAGGGAAATAGAAAAACCAGCATCTTCAAGTGCTCGAACGATGTTTATTCTTCGTGCTTCAATTTTTGGAAGAGACTTCTTTTTCAAAAACGAGATTAATTTGTTTTTCCAATATTGGGAAGGTATGTGGTCACCTACGCCAGCGATTTGTGCTTCATAGCCCATTATTCCAAGGAGCTGAAGGGATGAAGACTCCTTTATTTTTTCAGCAAGCTCTAATACATCCTTTTCAGTCTTTAGTGGGGAGCGGCGTACACCGAAATGCAGATTACCAAATGTCGTACTCATATCAATATCAATGCAAAGATAAAACATGCCGGATGTTTCCTTTGTGATTGCTTCAAGAAGGTCAAGCTGATAAAGAGAATCGACCATAAGAATGATTTGCTTTTCTGAGAGATTTATTTTTGATATTTCGATCAGTGCTTTTTTATCTGTACAAGGATAACCTAGTAATATGTCAGTAAATCCTTTTTTAGCTAGAAAAATAGCTTCATGTGGACTAAAACTCATTAAGCCCTGATAAACAGGATCAGATTGGAGAATCCTTTTTAATACAGGAATGGAGCGAATCGATTTTGTTGCTACTCTAATCATCTTTCCATTCGCTTGATTAGCAATTTGTCTGCAATTTTCATCAAAAGCCACTAAATCAAGTAATAGGGAAGGAGAAGATAATTGGTTTAATACTTTTTTAGTAAACAAAAGCAGCACCTCGATCGAACTAGTTTTCCTCCATTATAAATGATTTTCAGATGAAAAAACCACAAATTATTTTAATATTCAGATATAAAGAAGGGGTTAAAGGAAGGAGCAAGAAAGTGAAGTCATTTTAAATTCAGATTATTTAGAAGTATGATAGGAATAGACGAGGTATTTTTTCAAAGGCTCTATTCGAATATATTGTTGTTTTTGCCTTCAATTTTTGTCCGTTGATTTCCGCTGCGGTCACTTGCTTTCCGCGGGGAGTGACGTGAGCCTCCTCGGCGCAAGCGCCTGTGGGGTCTCACGCTTCCCTCCATTCCCGCAGGACATTGTATAAGCTTCCTTGAATTATCACCGCACGAAGAAAATGCGTATGCATTTTCGAGGAGTCAAGTGCCCTTCGCTCCAATCAACTCAGTAATTAAACAAAAATTGCGCTAAAAGCAACAAACTTTATTAAAACAGTTTTTACAAAAAAGGAGAGATATAAATGAAAGCAATTATACATGTTGGGAAATCTGGACAGAGTGGATTATCATATGGGGACATGAAGGTAATGGAACCAGGAGTAGGGGAAATAAGAGTTAAACTTAAAACAGCTGGCCTTAATCATCGCGACCTATTTGTCCTTAATCGGCACTTGCCATCTGAACCAGCATTAATTATTGGTTCAGATGGAGCGGGAATCGTTGACGCCATTGGTGAAAATGTTGTTTCTGTTCAAGTGGGAGACGAGATTATCATTAATCCTGGGCTTGGCTGGGAAAAAAATAGTTCGGCTCCACCTGAAGGGTTTGAGATTCTCGGATTGCCGTTCCATGGTACATTTGCTGAATATGTCATTATACCTGCTGAAAATGCAGCTCTAAAGCCGAGATATTTATCATGGGAAGAAGCAGGAGTTTTGTCTTTAGCTGCCTTAACAGCATACAGGGCCTTGTTTACGAGAGGAAGAGTCGAGCCTGGAATGAAAGTGTTTATTCCCGGAGTTGGGAGTGGAGTTGCGACGTTTTTGGTCCAATTTGCAAATGCGGTTGGTGCGGAGGTATATGTGAGCTCACGCTCGAAAGAAAAATGTGCAAAAGCACTGGAACTAGGAGCTCATAAAGCCATTGACAGCAATGAAGATTGGAATGAGGTACTTGAAGGAGTAAAAATGGATCTCGTCATAGAATCTGTGGGAGCTGCTACATTTAATAAATCCCTAGAACTTCTTCGTTCAGGTGGGACAATTGTTACGTTCGGTGCTTCAGCAGGGGATGAGGTTCAGTTGAATCTTCGTAGCTTCTTTTATGGACAGTATAATCTTCTTGGATCAACAATGGGGAGTGCGGAAGAATATACAGAAATGCTGCAGTTTATTGAGAACCACGAAATTAAGCCAGTGATTGACCAGATTTTTTTGTTGGATGAGTACGAACAAGCATTTAACAGAATGGAACGAGCGGAACAACTTGGTAAAATAGGATTTAGAATTAGTTAAAAGATTATAGAGTGAATGACTTCACTGATCGTAACAATCCTTAATTGTATTCTCCTTTCCAAGCTGAAAGTTTGACTAAATTAGAATATAATATAAATGAAGAAAGAACATCAAGTGAAGGGACAGGAAGATATGATTGTAAAAAATGATGAAGAAATTGCAGGCCTTAAAGAAATTGGAAAAATTGTTGCCCTCATTCGCGATGAATTAATTGCTCGAACTAAGCCTGGTGTCACGACGAAAGAGCTAGATGATTACGCGGGAGAGCTTTTTGAAAAGCACGGAGCTATCTCTGGTCCAAAGGGCGAGTATGATTTCCCAGGATTTACTTGTATAAGTGTTAATGAAGAAGTCGCTCACGGTATTCCTGGAGATCGTGTTATTCAGGATGGGGACTTAGTAAATATAGATGTTTCAGGTTCGAAAAATGGCTATTTTGCAGATACTGGACTTTCCATTGTCGTCGGAGAAGAAAACGAAAAGTTACAACATCTATGCGATACAGCTCAAAAGGCGTTTGAGGAAGGCTTGAAAAAAATTAGAGCAGGTGCGAAGCTGAGCGTGATCGGAAAAGTAGTTAACCGTACTGCTAATCAAAACGGTTATACGGTAATCAAAAATTTAACAGGTCATGGAGTTGGTCGTGCGCTTCATGAAAAGCCAGACCATATTTTAAACTATTTTGATCCGTGGGATACACAACTTTTGAAAGAAGGAATGGTTTTAGCCTTTGAACCATTTATTTCAACGAGTGCAGAAGAGGTTGTTGAACTTGGTGATGGATGGACTTACGTTACTCCGGATAAAAGCCTTGTCGCTCAATGTGAACATACGCTGATTGTGACAAAGGGAGAGCCGATTGTTATTACGCGTGGTGCTTAATAAAAAGTTGTTCATTGCACACCATTTTGGTAACTATTTCCAAGATGGTGTTTTTTTTTATATAAAATGGCATTTTTATTCCAATTTCTTTTTTAGTTATAAAAGTATTGTAACTAAATGCTATAATAAGGGAGATAAAAAGGAGGTGATGAAGTGGGTAATCAGTTTGAGAAACAAGTTTTAGTAACATTAGAGCAGATTAATTTTAAACTTGATCGTCAGGACGAAACATTAAAAAGCCATAGTGAAATGTTAAATAGCCAAGGTGAAATGTTAAAAAGTCATAGTGAAATGCTAAAGAGCCATAGTACCAGGCTTTCAGCCATTGAAGAACTACAACGACTACAAGGTGAAACGCTTAAAGAACACACTAGTTTATTTAATTCTTTGAAAATTGGACAAGAATACCTTCAAGCAGAAATAAGTGAGATGAGAATTCAAAATGCTAAAGAATTCGGAGAAATGAAAGAACAATTAAAAGGAATGGAAGATAGCATTGACCTGTTGAAGGAGGAAACTTGGAAGAATAAGAAAGATATCCGTAGAATTCAAAAAACAATGGGGATGTCTTGATAATTAAACTACTTCAAAAGAATTGCCACGTATTTTTCCTCTACCCAAACATCTATATGGACCTATTTTCAAAACCTAAAATAGCCCTCCTCGTTAATGAACTGCTCCCTGTCAAGTAGACAGCGGAAATAATAAAAATTCTTTATGCGGCTTGAGCCCTGTATTCTAAGGGGCTCAAGCCATTTAATCTTTCTTGGTAACGTTCGTTATGATAGAACGAAATATATGTATCAATCCCTGCTTCCAAAGCCTCATATGTATCATATTTGTTTAAATAATACTTTTCGACTTTCAAGGTACCCCAAAA
>JAEWIG010000079.1 GCA_023387295.1 Bacillota bacterium
CGATTCACCAAGCTGATTGGTAATAATTGTGTCTTTCCCAATGTTCAATTTTAATTGTCCGTCTAGACTTAAGAAATTTTCATCAAATTTACTTACCTTTACTTGTCCAACGTTTTTTTCTTCATGAATAATCATAAAATCTGGTGTTAGTTGTGTCGGGTAAATTAAAAGCATCGGCTTGTTCTTAGCAGAATAAGCTTCAACAGTTGTCCCTTTTTCTAATTCAGAATATGTAAGCTTTTCTCCTGCACCATTGTCGAATAACAATGAATTAGCATCAACATTAAGAATAAACGGCTCTCCATTTTCATCTTCAACTGTGAGAGTCCACTTTTCTTTTCCTTTCTCAATATCCTTAATTACTCCACTAAACTTTACAAAATCACTCGTTTCTATTTCCTCCATTTCTTCAACATTACTATTTCTGTCTGAAACCTCCTTGTTTTTAGCCGCAGAAGAATTTGTAATATTTACCCCACCTGCTAAAAGCAAAGCTAATGCAATCGTTCCAATTTTTTTCAAAATATCCAACTCCTTTCACTTTCAAAAAAATTGACGAAAAATCTTTAGAAAGGTTACAATTTTCATTAAAATTTTTCCAAACAAAAAGCCTGCTCCATTACGTCGATATTTTGACTTATGGAGCAAGCTTTTTCATTCATATATTTTCATCGTTCTTGTGTTAATTTTCTACCACGTTCACACTGGACTTTTTATCTAACTGTTTTTCTTGAACTGGGTCTTCCGCTTGCTTAGCTCTTTTAATAAAAAATGCAAGTACAATTGCAACAGCTGAAATGAATGTTGCTGCTAAAAAGGCATCATTAATTCCTGCTAGCATTGCATTCATTCCAATCTGCTGTTTCATTTCAAGCATAGCCGCTTCTGTTGGCTGTCCAACAATATTTTTCATGGCTGCTGCTGCCAGTTCAGAAGCATGTGTCTCAGTCCGAGTAGACATAAGCGTCACAAGCAATGCTGTACCAATCGCGCCTGCCACTTGATTTAAAGTATTATTCATGGCTGTACCATGAGGGTATAAACGGGTAGGCAATTGATTTAAGCCATTTGTTGATACCGGCATCATAACCATAGACATTCCCAACATTCGGACTGCGTTTAATATTACCAACTGAGTATAAGTAGTTTCTAAAGATAATTTACTAAAATAATAGGTAGTTATTGTCGTAATAGTTAAGCCAATAAGTGCTAAAATGCGTCCTCCAAACTTATCAAACAATTTCCCTGTAATTGGAGACATAATAGACATCAAAATTGCCCCTGGTAACATCATTAACCCGGCATCCATCGGAGAGATACCACGTAATGTTTGAACATAGATTGGAATCAATAACATTCCAGAAAACATCGCCATATTCACGACCATTGTAATAGCTGAAGACAAGGCAAACATTGGATATTGATAAACTTTGAAATTCAGCATTGGCTGCTCTAATCTCAATTGTCGTAAAATAAACCACACTAAAGAAATAACTCCAACAATTAGCGTTACATAAACATGTGGACTATCCCATCCTTTGCTGCCTGCTGAGCTAAATCCATATAGTAGGCCACCAAATCCTAAGCTTGATAATAACAGTGAAAATAAATCAAGACTTATATCAACCTTACCTTTTTTGTCCTTTAACAAAAAGAAGCCGATTAATACGACTACAATCGAAATCGGAGTAACAAAATGAAATAGCATTCTCCAGTCATAATGCTCAATAATCCATCCTGATAATGTCGGACCAATTGCAGGAGCTGACATTAAGATTAAACCAAATACTCCCATAGCCGCTCCCCGCTTTTCGATTGGGAAACTAACTAGCATAACATTCATAAGAAGTGGCATCATAATTGCTGAGCCAGCTGCTTGAATCATACGACCGATTAATAATAGCGAGAATACATTGGAAAATCCGGAGATTACAGTCCCTAATGTAAATAACCCCATCGCTACTAAAAATAGATGACGAACTGAATATTTTTGAATTAAAAACGCTGTGGCAGGAATTAGAATTCCATTTACGAGCATAAATCCAGTCGTTAACCACTGCACTGTGGCTGTATCAACTTTCAAGTCAGTCATAATTGAAGGTAGTGCGATATTTAATAAAGTATTGTTTAAGAATGTAATAAAAGCTCCAATCATTAGGACAGATAAAATCCCATATGGTGGGCGATTATTCTTTTTTATGGATTGGTCCATTGTTTTCCTCCTGTATACACCGAGTACAATTTTTTGTACTCATTTTTTTCATAGGATTTATAATATACCATGAGTTCAATTAATGCAATAAAAAAATCCTTGTTTTTAATGGGTTTGAATATAGTTCATTAATAATGTACAATCGTTCTATACACAAGGTCCAATAAAAAGTAAAGGTGATAATATGAACGAGCGCAAGAAACTTGTTATTGAAAAGGCGCACGAATTATTTATTAACAAAGGTTTCCAATCGACATCCATTCAAGATATTTTGGATTATAGCGGCATTTCAAAAGGTACGTTTTATAATTACTTTTCATCTAAAAATGAATTATTAATCGCCCTTTTCAAAATGATACACATAAACTTGGAAAAAGAACGAAACGAAGTACTCATTGGGCAAGATCGTTCAGATATTGATATTTTTATTGTGCAAATAGAATTACTTCTGAAGACAAATAGAAGAAATAAGTTATTTTCCCTTTTTGAAGAAGTACTTTTTTCAAGTGACGAGGAGCTTAAACGTTTCATTAAACAATGGCATTTGCGAAGTCTTCATTGGGTATACGAGCGATTCTTAGACATTTTTGGTGAAAACCAAAAACCATATATGTTGGATTGTGCCATTATGTTTCTAGGTATTCTGCAAAATAATCTTAAATATACTAATTTAGCATATGATTCGAACTATAGTATTCATCAAATCGTTCAATATAGTGTAAACAGGATTGTCAAACTGGTTGACGAAGTTACAAAATCGGGTGAGCAATTAATTCAACCTGAGGTTTTAGAAACCTGGGTACCCTGGTGTACGAAAACAAATCCTTCTTTCCAGCAGAATCTTTACGAATTAATATTAACGCTAAAAAAATCTTTAGTCCTTTGTGAAGAACAAGAAAGATTCACCGAGATGTTGGTCTTTATTCAAGATGAACTTTTTCATTCCAAGAACCCTCGTAAACACCTAATTGATATGGCTCTAACAGCTTTGAAAGAGAGTCAAGCTCCTTTCCGGAAGAAAGACCTACAATCATTGGAACAGCTAGTTAATGACTATTTTTCTCAATTAAAAGAAAATAGCTAATAGTAAACTATCGTCGGTTTCATTTCACTGCGCTGATGATTACTTCGTAAATAAGACGAACCTTCCATCATTGGCGATTTTCCAATGATGGTTAGATGAGTCAATCGGGCACTTACGGGCTGTTACTGGAATACTCTTGTTACCATATATTTCGTTTACAGCCCGTTAGTCGCGGTCAAGGCTTGTTCAATAAAACCGACGACCATTTTTTATATACAGAAAAAGACCGCCTCCGAAGAGACGGTCTTTTGTACGGGAACCCTTTGTTCCGAAGGGTTCCTACGGGTTTGGCACCCAATGATTCCGACTGGGCTTGAACCAGCGACCTCTACCCTGTCAAGGTAGCGCTCTCCCAGCTGAGCTACGGAATCGTAATAATATAATAAGGTCTTCTTTAGTAAAGACAATATCAAATATATTATATTTTTGTAAAAAAGTCAATATGCTACCTTTCCCTTTTTAAAAACAGAAATACTGCCAAGCTGGAAAAAGCAACCACATAAACAAAAACAACGAATAAATCCACAAAAAAACCTTGTTCAATTACTAGTAAATCAGCATCCCCCATATGTTCAATTACTCTAAATATGGGTGGGAAAATCCATAAAATCCATCTCAGCGGTTCAATAATCTCGATTAATGATTTTGAAGCTAGTGAAACAACTAATACAAACACTGCAGACAACCATGAATATTTCTTCAATGCAAGTGTTGTTGCCGAAAACAACGTACCGACTAGGATGCCGAAAAAAGAAAAGATAAAATGACTATATATGGTCATATTTAGTAAATTAAAAGTCATTTTCCCATGAAAGCTACTAGTTACAAGCGGATATAAGATGGAAAACAGAGAAAGGGGTAACATAAAAATAAAAGCTGTTAGCCATTTTCCTATAAAAAATATCACTTTTCCACGTAAATGAGAAAATAAAATATGCTTCTCACTTTCTTCTTCAAGCTGGAATATTGCCATCGTTATCCATGTCATACATAAATAAAGGGCAATGGAGGAAACTCCATAACTACTTAAAATAGGAGCATTTTCATAGGCATATAAAATAAATATCCATGCAAAAAAAACAATAGCAGGCGGGATCAATGTCATGGAACGAATAAAACTAGTAATCTGGTATCGAATAAAAGCTGACAATATCCTACCTCTTCTCTTTTAGCTCTAGTATGGAACAGCCCTTCTTTAAGAGCTGAATGAGTACCTGATCTGAATCCTTAGCCAAAACGGTCATTTCAACAATTGATTCGGTAATATGATTCATCGATAAGCAAGGAATATCCGATAGCAGTTTCACATTTGCAGATGCGGTGATGACTTTATATTCCTCTTTCTTATCGTTTAGACGATCTTCAATAATTCTTCCATTTTCCATTGTAATTACTCGATTAGCCAGCCCATCAATTAATAATGAATCATGGACAGTGAAAACTAGTGTAATCTTGCTGCTAAAAGAGTTTAGCTGCTTCATTAACTCAATTTGCGACTTTTCATCTAATCCTGTCATTGGCTCATCTAATAATAAAACTTCAGCTTCAAGGAGCAATGCTTGGAGGATTCCCGCTTTTTGCTTCGTTCCTTTCGAACAGCTTTTTAAAGGTGTATGTAAAAATTCTTTAATGGCAAAGAGCTCGGCATAATTGGTTATTCTTTCCAATAGAATCTCTTCACGTTTGCCACTCATCTTCCCAATCATGACTAAATACTCGATGAGGCGAAAACGTATATTTTCTGGAAAATGCTCCGGAACATAGGCAATTTTCAGCGCTTTTTTAATCACTCTCCCTGAAGATGGCTCGTACATCCCACCAATCAGCTTTAGAAGACTACTTTTCCCAGACCCATTATGCCCAGTTATTGCAATTCTCTCACCTTTATTAATTGAAAAAGAAATTTCCTTTAAAATTGGTATTCTATCAATTTGCTTATTTACTTTGATTGCATCAAATATTTTCATAAAATATCCTTTATAACTTTTCCTTTATTTTATCATTAGTATAAATTTTTACATATTTTCATATAAAAAGGAAGTCCCTTTTGAAGAGACTTCCTAAAGTTTCATATTATGCTGTTTGAGTATTCGGTGTTTGATCGCCTCGTTTAAAAATAAACTGAAGAACGATGACAACAACGAAAATAACCATGCCGATAATATCAGATAAGCCTTCTGGATAAATTAAAAGAATTCCTCCGATTAAACTTAAGACTCTTTCGAATCCATTAAGCTTACGGATCCAATATCCGATTACGCCTGCTCCAATTGCCATCATACCAGCAACAGCGGTCATGATAACCCAGACTAAGTAGTACCATGTCGTGTCTATCATTAATAATTCAGGTGATAGAACAAACATATATGGAATTATAAATGCGGCTATGGCCAACTTCGCCGAGCTGATACCTGTTTTTATCGGATCTCCTCCAGATACACCTGCAGCTGCAAAAGCAGCAAGGGCAACCGGAGGCGTAATATCTGCCACAATGCCAAAGTAAAACACAAACAAATGCGCAGGCAGGTCTGGTACACCTAGTAAAATAATCGCTGGAGCTGCAATCGTTGACGTAATAACATAGTTTGCAGTGGTTGGAGATCCCATTCCTAGAACTAATGCAGCAAGCATTGTCAGCATTAATGTCGGAATTAAGGCACCGCCTGCTAAGTCAAGCAATCCATTAGCCAGCTTAAGTCCTAGACCTGTCTTTGTTACAACCCCAACAATAATCCCTGCAGCCGCAGTTGCTGAGGCAACACCAAGTGCTGTACGGGCACCATCGACAAGAGCATCAATGGCATCCTTGAAGCTAATTCTCGTTTCTTTACGAATCGCACTTACGCCAATTGTCACAACAATAGACCATAAAGCGGCTCGAATAACACTCATACCACTCATTAGGAGGACAATAACCGTAAGAATCGGTAGTAGCAAGTAAATTTTGCTTAATACTTCTTTTTTATTTGGCATTTCTTCGTCTTTGAGTCCACGAAGGCCAACCCTCTTAGCTTCAAAGTGAGTCATAATCCAAATCCCTGTGAAATAAAGCAAAGCTGGAATCGCAGCAGCTTTCGCGATTTCCCAATATGTAATGCCACCGATAAACTCTACCATAAGGAAGGCTGCTGCACCCATAACAGGAGGCATCAGCTGTCCACCTGTAGAAGCAGCTGCTTCTACTCCACCCGCAAATTCTTTTTTATAGCCAAGTTTTTTCATCATTGGAATCGTGAAAGAACCTGAAGTAACAACGTTTGCAACGGAACTACCACTTATCGTTCCTTGTAAAGCACTAGAGAAAATGGCAACTTTTGCAGGACCTCCGATTCTTTTTCCTGCAATTGTCAAAGCTAAGTCATTAAAGTATTGACCGACCCCAGTTTTAACGAGGAAAGCTCCAAATAATAGAAATAAGAAAATAAAGGTCGATGATACACCTAATGGAGTACCTAGGATTCCTTCTGTCGTAAAGAACATCGTTTGTACTAATCGATGTAAATCTAATCCTCGATGCGCTAGAAATCCTGGCATATAAGGACCGTATACAGCATAGGCCAAAAATAAGGTTGCAATAATTGTAATCGGTAAGCCAACTGCACGGCGAGTAGCTTCTAATACGAGAATAATCGCCAATAACCCAATGTAGAAATCAAGGTCTGTAAGGCGTCCTACTCGCATAACCAAATCATCAATCATTAGTGGCCAGTAGGCACCTACCGCAACGGCTGCAATCGCCAAAATAATATCATACCATGCAGGTTTATGCTTCAAGCCCCGATTTTTTTTTCTTGCTGGAAATAGTAAGAAAACAAGTGAAAGCGCAAATCCTAGGTGAATGGAACGCTGAAGTTGGGCAGTAAGCATTCCAAAAATTCCTGTATAAAGCTGAAATAATGAGAAGGATAGCAGTCCTAAAAAAACAACCCATCCAAATATCCCTTTTAGCTTTCTCGTCCCTGCTTCCGGATCATACTTTTCTAGCAGGGCCTGTTGTTCTTCCTGAGACAATGATTCATGTTGATTGCTCAAGGATATTCACTCCTTTCAAATACTGTAAAACATTTACATTTTTCACTTTAATCCTAACCCAAGTACCTGGTGCAATGTAGTCTGCCAGTGGATAGTCTCTCTCTTGATAAATGACAGTGTGGTTTGCACGAACCTGTCCAATTCGGAGATCAAAAAAAGGAAATACACGCTTCATATTTTTCAAATAATATTTTCCATCCTTTTGTTCAAATACCTCACCGTCTGAAGCATTTTCAGGCATGCCGATTGCAAAGTCTTCGTACATCAGCTCATACTGCTGTATATACCCTTTTTTTGTAACTTGATAGCTTTCAATCACATCTGACAAATGGATGGAATGAGTGTATTTAATTTTAAATTTATCTTCCTTTGAAAAAGGGATGTAGGCAAGGGTTTTTCCGGTGTCTTGAAATTCAAAAACAAGTGCTTGCCTGATTGGAATGAGTAACATTAATGTGATGGATATT
>JAEWIG010000204.1 GCA_023387295.1 Bacillota bacterium
ATCTGAGTTGATTGGAGCGGAGGGCACTTGACTCCTGCGGGAATGGAGGGAAGCGTGAGACCCCACAGGCGCAAGCGCCGAGGAGGCTCACGTCACTCCCCGCGGAAAGCAAGTGCCCGCAGCGGAAATCAACGGGCAACATTTGTAGGTAACAATATATGCGAAAAGAGCAAAATAAATTGATATCTAGTTACAACTTTTATATCGAAGGGGGCAGCTATGGAAGATTTCTTACATGTTCATGGAATTCATCACACGTATTTCACAAAAAGCTCAGCTACAACGGCCCTCGCCGATGTCTCTCTTGAGATCAAGGAAGGAGAATTTGTCTCCTTTCTTGGTCCAAGTGGGTGCGGCAAAACAACCTTACTTTCAATCATTGCCGGTCTAATAGAGCCAACGTCGGGAGCAGTTTCACTAGAAGGAAAAAAAATTGAGGAATCACGTGAAAATATTGGCTATATGCTTCAACAGGATTATCTTTTTCCATGGAAAACAATTGAGGAAAATATTTTATTAGGTTTAAAAATAAGCAATCGATTAGATACAAACAATAAAACCTACGCCCTTAACCTACTAGAAGAAATGGGCCTAAAAGGAGTCGAATCACAATATCCGAAACAGTTATCTGGTGGGATGAGGCAAAGGGTCGCACTCGTCCGAACATTGGCTACCGAGCCAAAGCTCCTATTACTTGATGAACCATTCTCTGCTCTAGATTATCAAACCAAGCTTAAGCTAGAGGACCTTGTCTCAAAAACACTTAAATCGTTCGGAAAAACTGCGATTCTCGTCACACATGACATTGGGGAAGCAATCACTATGAGCGATCGGATTTATCTATTTTCACCAAGTCCAGGACGACTGTTCAAAACCTTCATCATCCCGAAGGCATTAAGAGAGGAAACACCTTTCAATGCGCGGGGCCATGAAGCGTATTCGCAAATTTTCCAAACCGTTTGGAAGGAGCTGGAGTCCCTTGAACCCGCAAACAAACATTAACCTCCTCCATCAAAAATATCTTCATTCTCTAAAACGCGAAAGGAAATGGGTGCGTTTTTACCAGCTCATCATCTTCCTTATCTTTTTCTTCACTTGGGAGCTTGCTAGTCAAAAGCAATGGATTGACCCGCTCATCTTTAGTGCACCATCTAAGGTTTGGTCATTATTAATTGAAAAAATTGCTGATGGTTCATTATTGATCAACATCGGATTTACCCTTACCGAAACAGTATTCGGATTTATTCTCGGCACTGTGATCGGAACACTTCTTGCCGCTATCCTCTGGTGGTCACCTATGCTTTCAAAAATTCTAGATCCCTATCTAGTTATTCTTAATTCAATGCCAAAAGTGGCACTAGGACCAATCTTAATTGTTGCTTTAGGGCCTGGCTTTACGTCCATCGTCGCTATGGGCGCGATTATATCGATTATTATTACAACAATTGTCGTTTATACATCCTTTAAGGAAGTAGATCCGAATTACATTAAGGTTCTGCAAACCTTTAAAGCGAAAAGACTACAAATTTTTAAAGAAGCGATCTTGCCTGCTTCATTCCCAGTTATTATTTCAACGCTCAAAGTAAATGTCGGTTTATCGTGGGTTGGAGTGATCGTCGGAGAATTTCTTGTTTCATCTAGAGGACTTGGTTACATGATTATCTATGGTTTCCAAGTATTTAATTTCACGCTCGTTATGCTTTCTCTTCTCGTTATTGCTATTTTCGCAACAATTATGTATCAGCTTGTAGAGCTATTAGAGAGAAAACTAATTAAAAATGGGGCATAAGAAACAATCATGATTGAATGCTCAGAATGTCTATGTAAATTTCGTCGGCTTCATTTCTCTGCGCAGTTGATTACTTCGAACAAGACTAGTTCAATGAATCCGACGACGATTTTATTTTCACTATAAAAAAGAGCGTATTATTTTCTTTTTTCACATATATCCTGAATTCTTCTTATGCTTCTTTCTACTACTTCATCCTTCATAATAAAGCTATATTCATCTTTCCATCTTAATTTTAATATATCTCCGGCAATAAGGACGGGCCCTTTAGTCTCAAAATATTCTATTTTATCTTCAATCTCACCTATATTGCCGTAAAAGATCGCCTTAACAAAAGATTCTCCATTAAAAGTAACCTCATATTCCCCAATGTATTGAAGTTCATTTAGAGTGGCGCCTGTTTCCTCTAACACTTCTCGCTTAGCTGCTTCCTCTAAAGTTTCTCCCTGCTCTACCTTGCCACCTGGAAACTCGAAACCTCTTTCTTTATGGTTTGTCAGAAGCCATTTTTCTCCTAGTTTACAAATGACGAGAACATGAGCAGGCTTCATCGAAAAGGCATTTCGTTCAAAAACAAGCTTCACGGTTCCACCATTTGCATCTCTAAATATCTCCATACTTTATCCCTCTTTTCCAAATTATTAATAGTATATCGTGAAAATTATCCTATTACTATTTACTGTATTTCTTGTGAACAAAGTATGAAATTGTAAATTTTTGAAACTTTTCCAGTTTGCATATCGTAAAATAGGTGGATACAACGCAGAAACGGTCTTCCATATATGTACTAATCATAGCCGTCGAAGCGAGAAAAACAAAAGGAGTGTTTTCATTGAGAAAAAGTTTGTCAATTTTAATTGGTTTACTTCTAGTATTGATGCTGGCAGCTTGTAACCAAACAGCCAAACCAGTAGATAATGCTACTAATAACAATAAGGAAGCTAGTAAACCATCAGAACTAACATTAGAGGAAGTTTTAGAGAAATCAACAGCTGCCTCTGAAAGCTTAAAAAGCTTTTCTGTAAAAATGGACATGAATCAAACGATTAGCTCCACTGTAGAAGAAATAAGCATGGATACTCATTCTGTTATCGATATGGATTTTGTTGTGGATCCAATGGCATTCTATCAAAAAATGACGATGACAATGGATGAAGAAAAAGTAGAAATGGAAAGTTATTTCTCAGAAGATGGCATGTTCTTCTACGAGCCTTCTGGTGGACAATGGATGAAATTCCCGCAAGAGATGACTGATATGTTCTTACAAATGGCTGGTGAACAGCAAAATCCTGGAGATGAATTGAAGAAACTTCAGAGTTTTGCAGATGACTTTACTTTCGAACAGGATGATAAAAATTTCATCCTTAAATTAAAGGCAGCAGGCGAGAAATTTAACACTTTTATGAAAGAAACAGCAATGGAATCATTACCTGCTGAAATGGCTGAAGAAGAAGTATTTAATAATATGAATATTAAATCAGTAGACTATGAGATTATTGTTGATAAGGAAACCTTTAATCCTGTTTCTTTAAAAATGGACATGGAAATGGACATGACCGTTGAAGAGGAAACCATTAATTTAAAGCAAACGGTAAATGCTCAATACTTAAACCTAAACAAAATTGATGTCATTTCTGTACCACAAGAAGTCATTGATTCTGCGGTAGAGATTGACATCTAATAAGATGATGAAAAGGGGCTGTCCGAAAACGAAGAGCCTGGCACCTCC
>JAEWIG010000225.1 GCA_023387295.1 Bacillota bacterium
ATTGGGTCCATGAATGTTACATTCGTTCCTGCCCAGCATTGGACCAAAAGAAGCATATCAGATACAAACACCTCTCATTGGGGTGGTTGGGTACTTAATGATAAAATAGCAGATCGAAATATTTATTTTGTAGGTGATACGGGATATTTCCGTGGTTTCAAAGAAATTGGTGAAAGATTCGACCTTGATATCATCTTAATGCCAATTGGTGCATATGAACCAGAGTGGTTTATGCGTGACTCTCATATTAATCCAGAGGATGCAATAAAAGCATTTTTAGAATTAAAGGGCAAAACATTCATCCCCATGCATTATGGGACTTATCGACTTGCTGATGATACTGGCCTCGAGGCACTTGAACGGTTGAATAAAGAATGGGATAGGCTAAAGTTAACAAAAGAGGCATTAACTGTTTTAAAATTGGGTGAAACTTTGTGGTTGAAATAATAGACCACCAAAAAATGAATAGCCAACTACTTCAATACAAACAAAGTTTAAATGGGAAACCTCAGTTTAGAGGTTTCCCATAATTTCTTTAATATCTTACAGGCATATTTTTTAAAACATAATAAGCTTGTAGAAAATATTATTCTGTATAACCCATCAATAGTCTAGCATACGGTGAATCGGAAGGAAGCACGATAACGGTTTCGTTATTAATCGTCTTTTTGTAGGATTCTAATGTTCTGTATAGAGTATAGAAGCTAGGATCTTTCGAAAAGGCTTCATTATAAATTCTTGCTGCCCCACCTTCTCCTTCAGCACGAATAGTTTCTGCATCAGCCTGTGCCTTTGCTAGAATTTCGCGTACCTGCTTATCTGTATCAGCAATAATTCGGTTTTTATCCGCATCCCCTTTGGATAAATACTCTTGTGCGGTCGACTGACGTTCAGAAATCATTCTCGTAAATACGGATTGCTCGTTTTCAGGAGGTAAATCCGTTCGTTTAATGCGAACATCGGTTACAACAATCCCATAATTATCATTACTTAATAACTCATTTACTTTTTCTGTAATTTGGTCATTTAAGGAACCTCTTGATGATTTCTCATCATTAATGATTTCATCATAATTTAATCGACCCAGTTCTGCACGCGTAACTGAATAGATGAATTCCTCCATCCTTGATTCAGCACCCTCTAATGTCCTTGCATTTGCGATCATCTTCTTCGGGTCTTCGATTCGCCAAACAGCGTAATTATCGATAATCATCCTCTTTTTATCTTTCGTATTAATTTCCGCTTCTGAAACATCATAGGTCAACTGATATTTCGGAAGTGTTGTAACACTTTGGATAAATGGAATTTTATAATTTAATCCTGGCTCATCAATAATTTTTACAACTTCTCCAAACTGGCGAATAACTTTATATTCACCCTCTTTTACGATAAAAAGATTAGCAAGTAACATCCCTAGAACAATGAAAAGAATGACGAAAAAGATTCCACCCTTAATATATTTTGTCCATTGGACATTTCCTCTTGTGCGTTCGTGTAAATTTACGACATTTTGATCACTCATTTTTTCGTGTCACTTCCTTCCTCTTTTTGATTGGGAAGTTCTTTTTCAAGTGGACGAATCGGGAAATATTTCAATGTATTGCCGTCATCATTCATAATATAAATTTCCGCTCCAGGAAGCACCTGTTCAAGCGTTTCAAGGACTAACCGCTCCCGGGTTATAGCAGGGTTTTTGCTATATTCTTCATACAGCTTATTGAAGACCGCTACATCACCACGTGCTTTTTCTAAGCGAGCTGCTTTTTCTCCTTCTGCCTTAGATTTTATCGCTGCTTCTTCCCCAATCACTTCATTCATCCGTTGGTTCACGTATTTATTTGCTTCGTTCTTTTTCGTATCCGCTGTTTCACGAGCATCTGTTACATCTGTAAAAGCTTTGCGAACTTCCTCGTTTGGTAGCTCCACATCCTGAAGCTTTACTGCAAGAATTGAGATTCCGACATCATATTTCTCAATTAAGGATGACAATAAATCTCTTACATCTGCTTCAATTTCTGCTTTTCCAGATGTTAAAGCGTCATCAATTAAAGAGCTTCCGATTATACTACGTAATGAAGCAGAGGTAGCATCATATAAAATTTCCTCAGGCTTTTCTGCATGATATAAATATTTCTGTGGGTCTGTAATTTTCCATTGGACAACTAGATCCGCTAGGACGATGTATTCATCCCCAGTGATCATTTTTGTTTCTTCAGGAAAATCCTTCATTTCCCCATCTTTACCTTCATACCCAAATTGCAGACTAAATGTTTCCTTTGATAGCTTTTCAACTTGTTGTATTGGCCATGGCATTTTGAAATGAAGACCTGGCTCAGTAACAGCCTCATCAACTTTTCCAAAGGTTAGAATAACCGCCTGATCAGATTCATCAACTGTATACCAGGATGTGAATGCCGTTATGCCTAATACAATTATTAACAGGACAAGGCCCGTAACTGTGTATATTCTCTTTAAACTAACCATCTTCTCTCCCCTTTCAATCACTTTTCATACCTATAAATACGAATAAACGATCCAAAGGTTTCATGTTTTTCCGTATAGTTACAATTTTTCGGAGAAGGATTTATTCAGTTCGATATTAAATGTCGTACCTTTTCCTACTTCACTCTCAACAATTATATTTCCTTTATGTGCCTCAACTAAATGCTTAACGATGGCAAGACCTAGACCAGTTCCACCTGAATTTCGACTCCGTGCTTTATCCACTCGATAAAACCGTTCAAAAATTCTTGGTATTTCCATCTTCTCAATTCCAATACCAGTATCCTTAATCTTCACAACTATTTTTGACTGTAATTCTTCTAAGTTTAGAAAGATTGTTCCACCCTTAGGGGTATAAGCAATTGCATTAGTAACTAGATTTAGAAAAACCTGCTTCAAGCGATCCGCATCTGCTTCAATCATAACAGGTTCATATGTTTTTATATAAACTAGCTCTATCTCTTTTTCCATAGCTTTCTTTTGGACAATTGCTAACACTTCTTCTAAAATAGCTGTCAGATCAAAATATTGGATCGACAAATTAAACCCTTGCTGTTCGATTTTCGATAAGTCTAATAAATCCTGAATTAGTGACTGTAGCCGGTCACTCTCCTGTAGAATGATTTTTAAAAACGCTTCAAGCGCTTTCTTATCCTCCATTGCCCCATCAAGCAATGTTTCGGAAAAGCCTTTAATGGAGGTCACGGGCGTCTTTAATTCATGCGAAACATTTGCGACAAAATCTTTTCGCATTTGTTCAAGCTTTTTTAAATCCGTAATATCATGAAAAACAAGGAGAATGCCCTTCCAAACAGCATTTGAGCCAATAATGGGAACTCCATATACTTCAAAATGACGTCTTTCGATTCCTAATGAAAGAAGCATATGCTTCCGTAGTTTTTTTTCAGTCATAAAAATTTCTTCTATTAAATCTGTTACTTCATGATGATCAATGACATCATAGTAAATTTGCTCTATATAATCCTCTGCCTTTACATGAAAAACTTCTTTATATGTTCGATTAACTAAACTTATATATCCTCTACTATCAATTAAAAGAATGCCACTTCCCATATTTTCAATAAGCACTCCAAGTCTGTCTTGGTGCATCTCTTGCGATTTGACCATTTCCTGAAGATTTCTCGCCAAAATGTTAATTGAGGCACTTAGCATCCCCGTTTCATCAATATGGTCCTCATAGGTTCGCGCACGATAATTTCCTTTTGCGAGCTCCATAGCTGTCTTCGTTGCTGATTCGATTGGCTTTGTATAGCGCGCAGTTATTCTTGTTCCAAGTATCAGAATAACAATAAATGAGAAGCTAAGACTGAGCGTTACGATCCACCAAATTTGCTTATAAGCATTGTTAATCTCAGTCATTTTTGTGCTAATAAAAATATATCCCTCTGTAGAACCAGCGTATTTGATCGGCTTCCAATAATAATGTAAGTCTACTCCTCCAGCCACTTCAATAAGATTCTGGTCATCCGTTTTTTCTTTTATTATTTCATTTATTATTTCTTGATGTTTTTTTGTACTTGTCTCTCCCTGCTGTTCGCTATCATAGATAATTTGACCCCCTGGATCAACTACGGTTACACGCGCCTCCAGCATGTTACTAAAATTATTAATTGTCTCATTTTTTAAAGATTGAATCCCACCTTCTTCGACAACATAGCTAGCGATTAATTCACTTTCTTTTTTTAAACGCTCATCAAATGCATTAATATAGTAGTTTTTAAAAAGCTGTCCAAGAAGTAAGCCTAACCCAATTAATACAGCTAAAATGAGTGTAATTAAGCCAAAAAGAAGTCGAAATTGGAATTTCCTCATCCTTCTTTCGGCCCCTCAAGCTTATAGCCTAGCCCCCGAATCGTCTTTATATATTCAGGCTTCTTCGTATTTTCTTCTATCTTTTCTCTTAAATGGCTAATATGGACATCAACGATCCGAGTATCACCGACAAAATCATAGTTCCAAACGGCACTTAAAAGCTGGTCTCTTGTCAATACACGTCCCTTGTTTTTAGTTAAATATAATAGAAGTTCAAATTCCTTCGGTGTTAATTCTAATAGACTTTCTTGAAAATAGGCTTCATACAACTCTGGATAGATTTTCAAGCCGCCTATCTGTATATGGTCTGTCTTTTCCTCATTACGTTCTGACTCCTCAAGGAAAAGCTGTGTTCTCCTAAAAATTGCTTTTACTCTCGCAACTACTTCTCTTGGACTAAATGGCTTTGTCATGTAATCATCTGCCCCTAGTTCCAGACCAAGCACTTTATCAAACTCATCATCTTTTGCCGTTAGCATTAAAATAGGGGTTAAAACTCTTTGTTGTCGAAGCTGCTTGCAAACCTCTATACCATCTAGTCTAGGTAACATTAAATCAAGTACAATTAAATCTGGCTTTTCAGTGATGGCAATGTTCATCCCTTCTTCCCCATCCATCGCCGTAATCACTTTAAAGCCAGCTTGCTCCAAATTATACTTTAACAAAGTTAAAATTGATTGTTCGTCATCAACAACTAGAATTCTCTTCTCCATACGATCCTCCGCTATCTTTATTTATGAATTAAGTACCGCATTTATATTATAGTATATATCGGTAATTAGTAGGAAAATCTCGACATGATAAAAAAAAGACATGCTAAATGCATGCCTTTTAAAAATTCTCTAGTGCTTCGCCTTCCATTGTATGGATCTTATGTGGTGGACATACAAGTAACGTCCCATTAATGACCGTCTCATTCTCTTCATTTGTGCCAACTACTTTAATTTGAACGGTATGATTACTAGTATTTACTTCTGTTACCTCAAAAAGAAATTGAACAATTCCATAATGATATACTGGTTTTAAATACTCAATCTCCTGCTTTAAAATATGGCTGCCAGGTCCAGGCAAGTATTTGGAAACTGCAGAACTAATAATTCCATTAAGCATGATACTAGGAACAATGGGCTTTTTATAAGGTGTCTGTGAGGCATAATCATGCTGAATATAAAG
>JAEWIG010000261.1 GCA_023387295.1 Bacillota bacterium
TGAACTGCACCCCAATTGTTAGACACATCTAACAATTGGAGGTGCATTTTTCATGACCAGATTTACGAATGATCAAAAAATAGAGGCTGTTACGAGATATCAAGATGGTTCTGAGAGTATGAGAGACATTGCAAAGTCTCTTGGTACTGACGAGTCTGTTGTCCGTAACTGGATTAAGCAATTTAAATACCATGGTTTAGCTGCTTTCAAAAAATCCTACACATCTTACACAGAGCAGTTTAAAATGGACGTACTAAACTATATGAACGAAAATGGCGTTTCGTCTAATGAAGCTGCAGCGATCTTTAAAATTTCTTCACCCGCATTGATTCGAAAGTGGAGAATTCAGTTGGAGACAAGTGGATACGATGCGCTCTTTTCTAAGAAAAAGGGGCGTCCATCCATGAAAAAAGAAACGAACCAACAACCAAAACAAGTACTAGTTGAGGGCTCACCGGAAGCACTTCTAGCAGAAATCGACCGTCTACGTATGGAAAACGAGTATTTAAAAAAGTTGAACGCCTTAGTTCAAGCCAAGGAAAAATCACCAAAGAAGACAAAGTAAAGGTCATCTACGAATTAAGGCATAAATACTCGGTGAAGGCGCTTGTGGCATTCGCAAAAATTCCACGTAGTACGTATTACGATTTAGTAAAGAAGATGAATCGACCAGATCCAGATGCCGATTTAAAGGCCGAGATTCAATCTATTTATGAAGAACATGAAGGGCGTTACGGCTACCGTCGCATTCGTGATGAATTAGCGAATCGTGGGCAAAAAGTGAATCACAAAAAGGTTCAACGTATTATGAAAGAGCTTGGTTTAAAATGTATTGTACGCATGAAAAAATATAAATCATATAAAGGAACCGTTGGCAAAATTGCGGATAATATTTTAAATCGTAACTTCAAAGCCGAAGCCCCAAATGAGAAATGGGTAACAGATATTACGGAGTTTAAATTATTTGGCGAAAAGCTCTATTTATCGCCTGTATTAGACTTGTTTAATGGAGAAATTATCACATACACGATTGGCTCAAGACCAACCTATTCACTTGTTTCAGAGATGTTAGAAAAGGCTTTAAAGCGTTTACCAGAAAAGCATCAACTACTGATGCATTCCGATCAAGGCTGGCATTATCAAATGGCACAATATCGTCATGAGCTAAAGGCTAGAGGCATTGTGCAAAGTATGTCACGGAAAGGAAACTGTCATGATAACTCAGTTATGGAGAATTTCTTTGGGATTATGAAGTCAGAATTCCTTTACTTAAAAGAATTTGAAAGTGTCGAACAGTTTAAAATAGAACTAGAAAAATATATGGATTATTACAACACGAAACGTATAAAGGCAAAATTAAAAATGAGTCCGGTACAATACCGAACTCATTTCACTCACGCTGCTTAAACGAAATAACCGTGTCTAACTTTTAGGGGTCACTTCAATTGAGGGTGTTTTTTATTTCATAGAAAGGACTGATTAAATGAACAACCTACAAAGACTTGAATTAGAAACAAAGGGTATTAACCTTACACAATCAGAATTAATAATTTACCTCCAAGAGAACGACTTACAGCCATTTGATGAATATTCCCCTTCTAGTGCAACCAATAAGAAATATATCTACCAATCGGCTTTAAGTGTCCTAGAATCAATAGCAAACAATCCTTCTAGTATGAAGTCATATAAATTGGATGATATGACAGTATCAGATTTTCATGAGAATTTACTTTCAAGAATAGATCAACTAGAGCGGAAAATAAGGAAATTAAAAACTGATGACCAAATACAAAATGAATCTAATTTCTTCATGTTGTTTGCGGATTAGAAAGGAGGTAAACCATGTTTAGTGCTAATACAGATGATATACAGTTCCTATTTGAATCAGCAGGACAGCCAGTATTAATTAATGACATAGAACATCAAGCCATCATAACCAATCCTCAAATGTCTACTAATGAAGAGAGATATATACATACACTTGATGGAGTGCCACAGGGCGATATTGTGACTATTGATGATAAGAAGTTTCTTGCTATCAGTGAATCTACAATTAAGCGTCATGGAAAGTATAAAAATAAAATAAGGCATTGTAATTATGTGATTGAGATAGCGGGGGAAATAAGAGAAGAATTATTAAGAGATGAAGAAGGTAATATCCTCTATGACAAATACGGTAGACCGATTTACATTGAAGTAAAGGGTGATCCAATTCAAATTCCAATGGTTGTTGACTATAAATTATTTAGTGTTATTGCAGGTCAAATTACAGTAGCAGAGAATCAAATATTTGTAACTGTACAGGAAAATGAAATTAATCGGGGAAGGTTTAAAGTGAATAATACGTTTGAATTGATGGATTTAAAATGGAAAGTTAGGAATGTTGATAAGACTAAAAGAGGTTTATTGTTGTTGACTTGCGAAAAGGTAATTTAATAGAAGATATTTTTAAGACCACTATTGAAATTTACTATTAAACATAGTAATATGGTACAAGTGAACGGTAGACGAAACCGTGTGATACTTTCAAACAAGACCGAGTGACCTAAGTTTGAACATCTTGATAAATCTACATCTTACGGGGCTGAATGGGGTACTGGTGTCCTCCACGGTCTTCAAAACCGCTTGTGACCTGCGTGCCAGGTTAGCTGGGTTCGATTCCCAGGCGGTCCCGCCATATAATTCAATGTTATCAACGGTTTGAACAGTTTTTCACTGTGGTTTGACAGAGATTTGAACTGTGATTTATCTGTTTACATAGTCCCGCATTAATTCTGAAAATTACATAAAACTAGTTTTTTATAAGATCTAGTTCGTTAAATCCACCAATCTGTTATAGACGGGTGGATTTTTTTGGGAATTATCCGTTTGTTGGGGGCGTTTTTTCGATTACCAACTGCCCATTACCTTACCGAACTCTTTAACTTCTTCAGTCATAAAATCGATATCTGAGGCAGCCATAACGGCTTGAGCCATCGGCTCGTCATCGTTGGGTACGAATTTATCCATATGTACGGTAAACATTGCGATTTTATCGCCTTTTTGCCGAACGTTTATTGACACCGTTTTTGCACCTACGAGGTCGTCTAGTTGAATAAAATCGTAAGTTTGATTTACGACTTGTTGCGTTGCTAACCCAGGAGTAGGCCCGCTACTCATGTCGATAAATACGGTAACATGATCATTGATTTCTCTAGCGTCTGTAACTTCGACTTTCTGTGCGTATTCAAATACGTAAGTGCTTATATTCGCTTTCTGGGTTTCCTCATCGTTTGATTCTTCCTCGTCTTTTACGCCCTTAACTACGGGTTGTTCGTTCGGCTTCTCCGCCTCGCCTTTAGTTTCAGCCTTCGGCTTATCGGTTGATTTATCCTCCGCCTGCTCTTTCGTGCCATCCGTAAATTGTGCGAATATAACCATTAGGACGAAACACACGCCCGCGATTAAAAAATTATTTTTACTCGGATGTCTCTTTTTCCATGCGAGAAAACCAGCGACTAACATTGCTATAAGTCCTATCGTTGCTAACACCGTTAAGATGTCCGCCAAAAGTAATCCCCTCCTTATATTTACAATTCTATCATATATAGAAAATTGAATAAAATTCGATAAATAAAAAGCCACCGTTGTTCGGTGGTTTCTTCATTTTCGAAATCTATAATTTCCCAAATATCAGTCGTGCGTGCGTAATGCTTCCGCAATTCGCGTTATGTGTCTGAAGTTAATATTTTCACGTTGCCATTTTGGGGGGAATTTTTATGTTGAAGCATGTTCAAGTGAAGTACATTCGCACGATTGTCGGTTGGTATAACGTTTATCTTGTCGATTATCTAATCGTTAATCCTATTCATCTATTACCGGCGCAGTTTACCGCATTATTTCCAGCTATTTAACGTGCGTGTGATCTGATGAAGCCGACCGCCTCTCGGTGGTCTGCTCGTAATTTGGCGGTCGCGCTCAGGCTTATTTGGCTTGTTTTAAATATAGCGCGTATGTTCGTATTAAAACTAGCGTTATTTTGCGCCCGTCCATTTTGCGAGAAAAAACATACCGGAGGAATTGCTTTGTTCGACCATTAGTTATTGAAAATCACTTTAATTATGAAGAAATTACTTTGGTTTATCCGCTTGATGAAGGCAACGGGCCGGAGGTAGGTACATCGAAAGCACTACTGTTTATTGATGGCATTGCGATTATTTATGACAACGGTCACCTGGTTATCGACCGTGTAGTGCCGTCGCATTTCTTTTGCGGGAAATGTTACGAAATAGCACCGTGCTATCAGTTCGAAATTGCTGATTTTAGTTACAGCGATGAATTGCAAGTAATTGCAAGTCATGATGTAGCAGACATGATATCGTTGATGTTAGTAGAGTGCTAAGAAATGGCGGAACTGTTGGCGGGGTAACAGCCGCCTTTTTTGACCCACTCGCATTCCTCAAACGATAATTGTAATATATAGAGAAAGTGAAGTAGAACTAATCCTCTCGCTGAGGGAGTTATAGTGTAAAGCAAATTTATTTTCGTAAAAATTGTGCGGAAGTAATATCAAGAAATGAAAAGTATCCCATATGACTCTACCCCACTGGAATGCTCCAATTTAATGCTGAAACATGCAAAATGAACGTGGAAACCCTATTATGGGGGCTTCTTAGTGGTGGCTTAAGGCAAAATTGGTAAATATTCACAATGCTGATCGAGTTGTGTCTCTTATATGGTAAAATATTACTAAATAAATATATGGAACTGCTCCATTTCTACTTTGCACAAATAGGTAAATATCTGAAGCAAGTAAGATAAGTCGAAAATCCAGATAAGAGGTGGAATTAGTATGAAAGTCAATTTGACATGTGTGAAATGTTTGGGTCGTAATGGCGAAGTTCCTAAAACCTATCCGACCGAAATTCGTGACGATAATATCTATTCATTTACTTGTGATGAGGGTCATGAGACAGTGATTATCTTTGCAGCACACAAGTTTGAACTTTTATTTGACATGGGGATTTATGCATTCTTAGACGGTTATTATC
>JAEWIG010000283.1 GCA_023387295.1 Bacillota bacterium
CATTAAGCATCGTTGGGATTGCCTCCATTACGTTATTCTCGCGACAAAAACTTGTTGAAATAATGTCTACCGATTATATGTTATTTGCACAGGCACGAGGCGAAACCACTAAACAAAGAGTTATTAACCATGGGATGAGAAATATGTTACTTCCTTTTATTACCTTACAGTTCTTATCATTTAGTGAACTATTTGCAGGTACCATTCTTGTCGAAAAAGTATTTTCATATCCAGGATTAGGACAAGCAACTGTTGATGCAGGGTTAAAGGGAGATGTTCCATTACTCATGGGGATTGTTCTTTTTACAACAATATTTGTTTATGTTGGAAACTTAATTGCTGACCTCCTATATTCAGTCATAGATCCACGAATTCGAAAGGGGGCAACATTATGATAAAAGAACGTTTACCTGCTGAGCATCTTCTAGACCAACAAAAAAACAACTTACGTAGAAAAACCATTTTCCTTATTGTATTGGCTTTGTCGATTTTACTTATGGTAAGTATTTCGGGCTTGCTAATTAAACCCGAGAATCTCACTACAGACTTTACGAATAAAAATATGGCCCCAAGCTTCGCGCATCTTTTTGGGACAGATTGGCTAGGAAGGGATCTGCTTTTACGTACAGTTAAAGGCCTTTCTCTCAGTATATTTATCGGCATGTTCGCATGTGCCATCGGGATTGTTATTGCCGTAATTCTCGGCTTAATGTCTGCTACAATGGGAAAACGAGTAGATTCCTTAATCTGTTTTTTTATTGATTTATTTTTGAGCACACCACATATTCTTATGATCATTATTATTTGTTTTGCTGTTGGAGGAGGTTTAAAAGGCGTCGTTATCGGTATTGCCGTCACACATTGGGCATCGCTTGCACGTATTGTTCGAGCTGAGGTCAAACAAGTGTTAACTCAAGAATATGTGCATATTGCAAGAAATTTCGGGAAATCAAGAATTTATATTGCAATAAACCATATTTTTCCTCCATTACTTCCGATATTGCTGGTTGGATTTATTTCTACATTTCCACATGCATTGTTGCATGAAGCATCTATTACTTTCTTAGGATTTGGACTTTCACCACATGAGCCAGCAATTGGTATCATCTTATCTGAATCTATGAAATATCTAGCAGCTGGTTATTGGTGGTTAGCAGCATTACCGGGTTTATCTTTGCTCCTAATTGTTCTGCTCTTTGATGTGCTAGGTGAAAATGTAAAGAAATTGATACACCCAAAAATGATACATAGTTAAGAGGTTGAATATGGACAAGTTATTAAAGATAGAAAATTTGAGTATACATTTTATCCAATATACAAAAGGATTACAACGGCGAATTTTACCGGTGATTAATCATTTAGATTTGGATATTCAAAAGCAAGAAATCGTCGCAGTTCTGGGGAGTTCTGGAAGTGGTAAAAGTTTGCTCGCTCATGGAATACTCGGGATTTTACCTCAAAATGCGTATATACACGGAAACATAAACTATCAAGGAGAAATCTTAACAGAAGAAAAAAAGGCTTTGATACGTGGGAAAGATATTAGATTTGTTCCGCAATCCGTTACATATTTGGATCCTTTAATGAAAATCGGAAAGCAAGTCCAACTCTCTATCTCTGATAAAAAAGAAGCCTTAAGACTTCAACAAGAAATTTTTGAGCGATATCGTTTACAGCCAGAGGTAGCCAATTTATACCCATTCCAGTTATCAGGAGGGATGACACGTCGTGTGCTCATTTCTTCCGCAGTCATTGGTGATAGCACACTAATTATTGCAGATGAGCCTACTCCAGGATTGGATGAAAAATCGTTGGATGAAGTGTTATTATGCTTCACAGAGCTTAAAAATGAAGGAAAGTCTATTTTAATGATCACGCATGACATCGACGCAGCAATGAAAATAGCAGATCGCATTGCTATCTTTTATGCAGGCATGACTCTCGAAATTGCGAATAAAACTGACTTTCATGGAAATGGTGAAAAATTAAGACACCCATATACAAAAGCATTATGGCGAGCATTACCCGAAAACGGCTTTCATCCAATTTCAGGTAACCAACCAAGCCCACTTGATGGCATAACCGGCTGTCTATTTCACCCACGTTGCCCTTTTGCTAAATCACGTTGCCGAGAACAATTACCAGATTTTAAAACAATCAATAACGGTAAAGTTCGTTGCCATTACCATGAAGAAGTACAGGAGAATGACAATGTTTCTTAAAACCGAAAACCTAGCTTTTCATTACGAAAAGAAAAAAGTTTTTTCAAATATTAATTTCTATATGGAAAGTGGAGAAATTGTAGGGCTTACAGCTCCTTCTGGCTTTGGAAAAACCACCTTTGTTCGCTGTTTAGCAGGTTACGAAACACCTACAGAAGGGAAAATCATAACTGATTTACCGAAGACACGTGGTTTTAATCCTATTCAATTGATTTTCCAACATCCAGAACGTGCTATCGATCCCAACTGGAACCTAGGGAAAACATTACTAGAGTCTTGGGATCCACCTCAAGTATTACTAGAAGAGATGGGCATTAAAGAAGAGTGGTTACATCGATTTCCAAATGAATTGTCAGGAGGAGAAATACAGCGCTTCTCAGTTTTACGCGCATTAAATCCAAAAACAAAATTTCTAATTGCAGATGAAATGACGAGCATGCTGGATGCCATCACAACTGCTCAAATCTGGCATGCTGTATTAAAACAAGCGAAACAAAATAATATGGGGGTTCTTGTCATTAGCCATGAGAAGAAGCTTTTGAATACACTTTGTACTCGAATTGTATGCTTAGATAATATGTAGCTATTGTAGTACAAAAAAAGGATAGTTAAGCTGATATATATTCTGCTTAACTATCCTTTTTATTTACAATTTACTTTCAGGTGCTCCGTCAAAATAGTTTATTCCTATTATGGGAGCATTTTCGTTATCTTATGCTTTCTGGTTTAGACCTCTAAACCCTTTTTCTTTAAAGCGAGCTGTCGGTCAAAACAAAAACGAAGAAGTAGTTGCCGTTCGATTGCTGAAATGTCGATAAATTGAACAGAAATAAGTGACCTTGAATCAGTATGATCAATGACTCTGATCACTTTACTCTTTAATTTCAAATAATGAATTTCCCCATTTTGCATTGGTAAAACAAACCAGTTATTTAATAACATATTTTGTTTTACTTTCGTTTGTTTCTCACTAATAATAGCCGCTCCACCAGCGCTAATATCTTCAGTTATCGTCACAAACGGGCGGAATCCCCCATCACTAGGATGCACAGCAGTGTCAACTGCCGTTTCGACACGAACAAATTGTCGACGCTGAATTTTAATTAAATGTTCTTTTCCAGGATAGGAGAGAACAACCATCGGAATATTCGTTTTTACCCTTTTCAGTACTTCACTTTCAAATAAATAGACAGAGCCATCAGATGCAATAAATGTTGCTTTTAACTCGGTTCCTTCCATTAGAAAAACCGTTCTATTTGATTCCATATTAATTGGGTAATCAATATATAATTTGTCGTCTACCTTCTCTACAAGTTTACATTTATATTTTTCGATTTTATCAGAATATTTAGGCTCTAAAATAAGTACATCACCAATATTTATCATACTGACCACGCTTTCTAATTCAAAAGGATAATCTTGTCATATTATTATGACATGTATGAAATGGTTTGTACATAAGAAAAGCGGAGAGCGCCTGGTTATTGGATAAAAGCTTTAGCCGAATTGATGGCGCTCGTGGTTAAACAAAGATAAATCGCTAAATCGTTATTAAATGACATCTTCGAAAATTGGTTCTGCATTCTGTAGCTTTTCAACCTTTTCTTCTTGCCCATTTTCAGCATTAATAAATATTCGGTAAGTGTCATCTCCTAATACCCCTAAAATATCGTAGCAAAGTACTTCCTCATTAATATTATTATTAATGACTGCTAAGCCCGCTTCCATAATTTTCACTTGAGGATTTATTTTAGTTTTTGCCTCTTCTAGTGTAATTGCTGGTTTAGGAATCTCACGCTTATGATTAACTTTTAAATAATCCCTCGCAGAAAATCCAACTAAATCTCCATTGTCCAATGCAATTTTCATTTTTATTGCATCAGGATATATTCGAACATTATCTACATTAGTAACAAAAGTAAATACACCAATATTATCGTATTGAGCGCTTTCAAATAATTCCATATTGATCAACCCATCCTCCTTAAGAATACGGGTAGCCTTTTCACTCGCTTCATTTAGACTAATATTTTGTTTCTTTACTTCTCTCGAGAGAAGATACCAGATTGGATCCCCCCCTCTTTTCATTATGTCCATGTTTGCTTCCTGTTTTGATTTTTTATCCTGTAAAAAAACA
>JAEWIG010000335.1 GCA_023387295.1 Bacillota bacterium
CCTTCATACGTTATTCTTTTTATGAATAATATGATTTTTCAGATATTTTATTACATTATTCTCCTAATAGCTAGAAATTTAACTACTTTAGGTTTCAATCCTTCTTCGAAACAAATGGACGGGGTTGTCCGATAAGTGCCTGGCTCCCTCCTTACAACACGATATATAGATGTGTTTTCTCGAATTCTCATCTATAAATTATGTCGGAGGTGCCAGGCTCTTCGTTTTCGGACAGCCCCATCCATTTTGGATCGTCTATTTATTATTTCGTTTGTTGCGTATACCAGCCAATAAAGTTATCGACAACGATATTTAAAAATGCAATTGTTGGCTCATGAGTGAGATTACCTTCTGCATCCATTTTTTCATGAACTTGACCAATATACACTTCATTGCTAGGAAGAAGTGGTGAAGATATACCTGGTGAGAACAGAATATCTCGTAAATGCGCCTGTGCTTTAACAGTTCCTAGATTTCCCAGAGAAGCTCCCATTATCCATGATGGCTTGCCGATCATGACCTTATCGACACGAGATAACCAATCCAACGCATTTTTCAAAACACCTGGAATTGAAGCGTTGTATTCAGGCACTAACCAAAGAACGGCATCTGCTTCTGCTACTTTCTTTTTAAAATCCACTACGATCTGTCCAGGGTTTTCTTCAATATCCTGGTTATAAAACGGAAGATTGACAATATCCAAAATCTCAATATCTAGCTGTTCCTTATATGTTTTTTGCAAATATTTTGCAAGCTTCATGTTATATGATTCCTTGCGATTACTCCCTACAATAGCCGCTACTTTCATCTATAATACCTCCGAAATGTGATGTAAACATTTACTATCTTATCTCTTTACTACTTTTATTAAAAATATATTGCCCTATCAATCTTCGTTAGGCTTCTCTTTTCCAAACGAAAAGAGGCTTTAGTATGCTGACCAGCCTGCATCAGCAGCAATAACATGTCCGTTCACATACGAAGATTCATCAGATGCTAAGAATAAGGCTATATTTGCAATCTCCTCTACTTTACCCGGGCGAACGAGTAAATTTACTCCTCTTAGCGCTTGCTCCATTCCAAACTTATCAGGCTGTCTCATTGTCTTTGCTAGATCTGTCGGAACTTGAGCAGGTGCAATCGCATTACAACGAATATTCATTTCACCATAATGGGAAGCAATATTTTTTGTCATCCCCACGATAGCATGTTTAGAAGCTGTATAAGCTAATCCACCACGACCTCCTTCTAAACCAGAAATAGAGGACATATTCACAATAACTCCTGCCTTCTTTTCTTCAAAAATCGGGAGTACCTTTCTTGTAGCGCGCATATTGCCTGTTACATTAATATTGAAAACCCGCTCCCATACCTCATCTGTAATGGTTCCAGCTGCATACATATTATCAACAATTCCTGCATTATTAACCAATATATCAACAGTACCAAAAGCTTCAACTGCTGAATCTACCATTTGTTGAATATCATCTTCTACTGTTACATTCGTTTTCACCGCGATCGCTTTCCCGCCATTCTCGGTAATTTCATTTGCTGTTAGTTTTGCTGCATCTATATTCATATCTGCAATAATAATGCTTGCCCCTTCTCTCGCATATGTTACCGCAATCGCTTTCCCTAGACCTGCTCCTCCACCTGTCACAATCGCTACTTTATTTTCTAATCTTCCCATCGTATATTCCCCCTTTTTTACTATAAAACTTATTATTAATTTACAAAAATAGTTTAGCATTAAAATTTTTATTAATGGAATATTTTTGCTCACATTATTAAAAATTTGGTTTATGAGCAAAATTAACTATATTAGAATAGTTTATATGATATATTAAATAAGAATAATACTAAGGAGGTAATCATTATGATTATTGATTGGTCAGTAACACAGGTTTATAACACAATTATGTCTGTTGCAACTGGGATTGGATTACTTTTAATTATTCGTTTTGGATCCCATCTTGCAAAGAAAAAAATTGGGCAATTAGAAGGATGGGCAATTGGTTTTGCTATTCCTGGATTTATTCTTACTTTAACTGGTGGTCACATGACTCTAACTTGGCCTTTATCCAAAATTGGCTTTCCTTTCGATGATATTATTTTCGGAGAGCCTAGTTTAGCCTTCGGGGTAATGCTCCTAGCTGCAGCATTCCTATTATGGAGAAAATCGAATCTTTATATGAAGCAAGGCATCGACATGAATGACACGAATAAAGTCTCTAGTCTATTAAGAAAAGAGCTTCCGTATTTAATTAAGCCATTGTCTTATTTTGCAGCAGCAATGGGTCTAGCTCTTATTTCAATCGCATTTGCAGGAATCGGATTCCAGTTATTCGCTGCTCCACCTGAGGAACCAATTTCCGGTGCATTTGCAGATTATCCAATGGTTGAAGCTACCTTTATGTCACTATTGATAGCGATTACAGGAGTAGGCGCCATCTTATTCCCATTTATGCTAAAAGAAAATCCAAACATGGGTATTGTTAAAACAGTTAAATTCTGTTGGACCATCGCCGGTGTAATATTTCTCCTATTCGGAGTGATGAATTATTTCACACATATCGGTCTAATCGTAAATACAATGGGATAATTAGTTTGCATTTATTACCGATAATTCCATGAAAACAGAAAACGCACATACCGAAAGTTTCCTGGTATGTGCGTTTTTCCAAGTTTGTATTGAAATTTCTTTATTCCTCTTATTCTGTTACCTTGAATGAAATGACCATTTTTTGTAATTCTTCAGCCATTTTTGCCAAGTTATCAGCAGATGTGGCGATTTCCTTCATTGATGCGAGTTGTTCTTGTGCACTCGAAGCAACACTTTGATTATTTATTCCGGCACTTCCTGCATTTTTGGATACTTCGCCAACTTGATAAGAAAGTGCTTCAGCGTTTTCTGTAATTCTACTGATTAGAGCAGTAACATCTATCATTTGCTTAAAAACTTCGTTGGCTGAAAAATAAATTTTCTCAAACTTACTTTAGAACTGAATCCTGATTTTAAACAAAGTAAATATATCATGGATTTTTCTCACATACAATGACTTCCTTACTACTTGCATCCGTGACTTTTTAACCATTCGCTTAGTTGTATTTCTTTCTAATGATACTTACTTTTAGTTTATATGCTTTTCTAACTAATATTTTGATCTAGATAGCCGATAAAAGAAGAGTACGACTATATAATTTTTAATACTATTAGCACAGACAAGGAATAAACTTTTATAATCATTTTGTCACAAAGATTTCAATACACTCGGATAATTAATCCATTAGCCTTATTTCCTTGCGTCTAATTGTAGGTCTATTATCAGTATTAGATTGACAATTTCCTACATAATCCTACAATTAAATTATAGAAAAAAACAAAATTATGAAAAAACACGCTTTTTTTAGGCAATAGTCTACTGACAGAACATTAAATTTCATATGAATTCATCTTTCAGTTTAATTTAATACATCATGGAATTTACTACGTTTTTAGCACTTATTATTAAAAAATGACAGGAGTTGGAGCTATGTCGAAGGATACTAATGGAAAATCAAAGGGCTGGTTAAAGGGTGTCCTATCTAATCGGAGTCAAGTTGAGCAGATGTACAGCGAAGATGTCGATTATACGGAAATAGTGGAGGAGCAGCCTAGTAGTATAGAAGAATATGATTCTACCGTTTCGAATAATAATAAACAGTTACTTTCAAAAGAAAATCAGGACAAAATATCACTAGATCTAATTCTAGCTTTAGAAAATATGTTAAACGATCGGCAGCTTATTCAATTTAAAAATAAGGGTCTTAAAGAACAATTGGATTCAGCGAATGAAACCATCAGTCGGCTAAAGTACGACTTAGCAAAAAAAGATCAGCTTTTACAAGATAAGGGACAAGAAATAAATACACTAGAATCCAATCTGACAAATAAACAAATGAGTTATGATCAGCTTCTAGAAGATTATAAAGACTATCAATATAATGCTAAAAATGACTTCGATAAAATTTCCAATAAACTAGAAATTGAAACTACTAAATATAACAAGCTAAATGAGGAATATATTAACACTCATCATCAAGATATGTTAAAAATTAAAGAGCTTGAAGAGAGAATACGGGAACTTGAAATTGAAAATCATCGATATGCGGATCAATACATAAAAGTCGTCAATGAAAAGACTGAATTGATGAATACTGTTAATGATTTTGCTGAGCGGATGTCGTTCTCTTTTTCTCCAAAAACAACAGCTGCTAATCCACAATCAGGGGAGTAATAAGTTTTTTCATAAATGAATATGAAAGAAAAGGGAATATACATGTCAATGTATCGTAGCAAACTTCTAGAAATATTAGCCATCGAACGAAATGCTAATAAATCCTACTTACATACTAAATTATCATTTAATGAAACAATCGAAATTCTTTTAGAGGTTGATGATGAAACAGCTGCAAATTTGCTTGCAGTGACTTCGTTTGAAGGAAAAGACAAATATCGACTTTCCCTTCATAGCTTTTGGGACTCAGCGCAAAAAAAATATATGAGCTATATTACGAAAACATATCTTGATCAAAGTGAGCGAATTTATTTTTCTTGCTCTGAGGAATACGTGAATCATATAGATTCCATTAAAACTAGCAAACAAATTACCGATCTTCTCGAATTGCCGTACATATGTATTTACAAGGAGTCATTAGAGCAACTGCAGAAAGCGCCTTCACAAGAAATGAAGCAAGAAGAAAAAGAGTCGAGCAGGTTTATCTTTCGTTTTTCATGGGGAAAATTCGCATTAATTAGTGTTACCGTTATGATTTTGTTTGGCTTTAAATTTTCGAATGTAACTTATGTCAATACGCTTGAAGAGAATGAGAATGTAACTGTAAATGCCGAGAGCGTTGATAAAGTCGTACCGGACTCTCCTGAAAAGGAAGAGATTGATAGTCAACCAGACATTGACCCTTCTTTACAAACTAATCTTCCCTTCATCGAGTTAAGTGAAGAAACAACCTATAGCCTTCCAGAAGGGACAGTTGCTCTAACTTTCGATGATGGTCCTTCCATTTATTCAAAAGAAATTGTCAATATTTTAAAGGAGTATCAGGTAGGAGGTACGTTCTTTCATATTGGCATTAATGCTAATAAGCATAAGGAAGCTGTCCAATACGTAAAGGAAAATGGCTATTCGATTGGCAATCATTCGATGACCCATAAGCAAATGACAAAGCTTGACTATGTACAGCAAGAACGTGAAATTATGAATACTAGTCAGCTAATAGAAGATATTACATTGGAGAATGTAAGGCTTTTTAGACCACCCTATGGGGCACTAGATGAAACAACTATTGACCTCATAAATACATACGATAAAAAAATTGTTCTTTGGAATAATGACCCACAGGATTGGAAGCATCAGAATTCAGACGTGATCTTTAATAATATTGTAAACGCTGAAACATCAGGAGCGATCATTCTTCTTCATGAATCACAAGTTGTGATCGATGCCTTGCCTCGTATCATTGAATATTTACAAGGCCAAAACTTAAAAATTGTGAGCTTAAAATAACAGAAGGGGCTGTCCGAAACGAACAGTCCCTTTTCTTATTTGTATCCAGTTTTTTCTTCGTTTGCATAATTACTCTCTCGTAAAGAAAAGATAACGAAACTCGCTTTGAGCTTAAAAAGGAAACGCATGAACGATTTGTCCATTCCTCCCCTTCGTTGTAACTGCCTGAGATAGAGAGTTAATAATCGCTTCTTCAGCAGCTTCTGCAGCAGCCATAAAAAGCTGATTCATGAGAGGGTGGTCTTCTCTCAGCTGTTTTCTTCCTTCTACTATTTCTTCGCTATAATGAGGGATGGTTTGGGCAGTCGAAAAAGCAATTACAATATCCCCACTCCCATGGCTAAAATGACTTCCTGTTCTACCAAGTCCAATTCCACAACGCTTGGCTACTCTTTTTAACTGTCTGCTACTAAGCGGGGCATCTGTCGCTACCACAAGAATAATCGATCCATCCGTTGTTTTCGCGAATGATGGAACATTCTCACTGACATCGGATATATATTTCCAGCTTTGAAACTCATCCTTTCCTCCAAAGTTGCTTAATACTAAGCAGCCAACAGTATAATTATGAGTATTGTCTTCTGTTCTTACTACCCTTGAGGAAGAGCCTATCCCTCCTTTATACCCAAAGCAAACCATGCCTTTCCCTGCTCCTACAGCACCTTCTTCCGCTGTGTCAGTTGAAGCTTTTTTAATAGCTTCTATTGCATGTTTAGGCTCAACTGGCAGCCTGCGAATTGAGTTTAAATTCCCATCATTACATTCACCGACAACGAGATTAATCGTTCCTGTCGTATCACCTATTTCAGGATTTTCCTTCAACATATAGCGAAGTGCTCCTTCTGTTACTGCTGGTACTCCAAAGGTATTCGTTAGCATGATTGGTGATTCAATAACACCTAATTCATCAACCTGAACAAGTCCTGTTGTCTTTCCAAAACCATTTAGCACATAGCTTGCTGCTGTCACCTTTTCTTTAAATAGATTTCCGCTATGGGGTAAAATGGCCGTGACACCAGTGCAAGCATAATCACCATTTTCTTCAAATGAATAATCCAGGGTTATATGACCGACCTTGACACCATCTACATCGGTTATGCAATTTTTCCTTCCAACAGGTAGCTGACCAATCGTAATTCCTCTTTCTCTTATTTTCATTGACTGATTTTTTCGCAATATAGATCTCTCCTAAAAATATTTAATATAGAAAATATTATTCTTGCATAATAACTGAATAAACATTACAATTAATCGCATAAAAATTCATAGTGGATTTTCTAATCATCATCTTAGAGCAAAAATTAAAAGGAGCTTTGTAATGGACATTAAAAAACAACACGAGAATAGCGGTCGAAACATCAACGCATTTGTCCTTATTTTCTTCGTTATCGTCATTTCTACAATCTTAACTTATATTTTACCAGCAGGAGAGTATGAGCGTATAGAGCAGGATGGACGCACTGTCGTCGTCCCTGATTCATTTCATTTAACGGAATCTTCTCCTGTTGGTTTTTTTAATATCTTTACGAGCATCCATACAGGGATGGTCGAAGGTGCGGGAATAATATTTTTCGTATTGCTTATCGGTGGAGCATTTGGCATTTTAAAAGCAACAGGTGCACTCGATGCTTTAGTCGTTACGATTTCTAGAAAACTAGCAAACAAAGAGCTACTCCTTATTCCTGTCCTTATGCTATTTTTTTCAGTCGGAGGAACATTGATGGGAATGGCTGAGGAAACAATCGTTTATATCGCGATTATTACTCCTTTAGTTATCGCATTAAAATTTGATGCCATTGTGGGGTTTGCCATTGTTTCGCTTGGTGCTAATATTGGATTTATGAGTGCTGTATTAAATCCATTTAATATTGGTGTAGCCCAAAGTATTGCCGAGCTTCCTACCTTTTCAGGCATTGGCTTACGACTACTTCTTCTAGCAACCATGTACATTGCTGGAGTCATCTACGTATACCGTTATGCAAAGAAAGTGAAGCTTCATCCTGAACTGAGATATCTAGGAAAATATCAAGCTGAACAAACGGATTCGACAATAACAGCACAAACTAAACTTGAAACACGACATAAATGGATTTTAGGCGTGTTCCTACTCAATTTTGTTGTTCTTATTTTTGGTGTCATAAAATTTGGCTGGTACATTACTGAAATTGGCGGTTTATTTCTAATGTTTGGGGTTCTAATTGGGATTATCGGAAAGCTGAATGCTAGCAAAATTGCTGACAGCTTTATTGATGGGGCTAAAGAAGTTATTGCTGGAGCATTAATCATCGGTTTTGCACAAGGTATTCTTGTCGTATTTACGGAAGGAAAGCTCTTAGATTCTGTCCTATACTATACTTCTTCCTTGCTTAGTCACCTTTCACCTGCATTAAACGCAATTGGAATGTTTTTCGTTCAGCTTTTCTTAAACTTCCTTGTTCCTTCTGGAAGTGGCCAAGCGGCTCTGACAATGCCTATTATGGCTCCATTAGCAGACCTTGTAGGCGTTACGAGACAGACTGCTGTTTTAGCCTTTCAGCTTGGTGATGGGATTTCAAACTCGATTTTCCCAACAGCTGGTGTACTAATCGCTGGATTAGCAATGGCAGGCATACCGTATACAAAATGGGTTAAATGGGTTCTTCCATTCGTATTAATTGAAATTGCAATCGCCATTGTTTTTCTCCTTATTGCACAAGCCATTCAATATGGACCATTTTAAAGAAAAGGAAGGGATTAGAATGTTACCTACAAAATTAGTAGACTCACAATTATCTGCATGGGCGATTGAACAGCGTCGCCATTTTCATATGCACCCTGAGCTATCAGGACAAGAATATGAAACGGCTGCTTATGTAAAAGAAAAATTAACTGAATTCGGACTGCCGATCGATACACGTTTTTCTGCCCCGAATGTTATTTCCTATTTAAAGGGAACAGAGGGGAAAAAGACGGTAGCACTTCGGGCAGATATGGATGCTCTTCCATTATACGAGGAAGGGGATAAGCCTTATATTTCTAAGGTTCCTGGCGTTATGCATGGCTGTGGTCATGATGGACATACAGCAACCTTGCTTGCAGTCGCAAAATGGATGACCGAAAACAAACACTTAGTAAAAAACAATATTGTCTTTATTTTTCAAAGCTCTGAAGAAGCCTCTCCTAGCGGAGCACAGCAGCTTGTAAAAGAGGGCATTTTAGACGGTGTAGATGTTATTTATGGAATCCATTATATGTCTAGCATTCCTCTTGGAAAAATTGGGTTTGCAACAGGCTATGCCATGGCTTCAAGTGATGACTTTGATATTACGATTGAAGGAAAAGGCGGTCATGGGGGAAATCCACATGAAACTGTCGATCCTATCTATATTGCAAGCCATCTCATTCAAGCATTCCAATCGATCATTAGTAGAAATCTCAATCCTTTACATGGAGGTGTGATTTCTTTCGGTGGCTTACAGGCTGGGAATTCCTATAATGTCATTCCTGATAAAGTAAAAATGCAAGGAACGATTCGAGCGCTCACATTTGAAGGAGCTGAACTCATGCACAAAAAAACGGCAGAGCTAACAGAGTCGATTTGTGCTAGCTTCGGAGCAAAGGGACATTATCACTTTATTGAAGGAACACCACCACTCTATAATCATCCTGAAGCATGTGAGTTTGCGAAGAAGATGATTCAGCAAACATTTGGTGAGGATGTGTTTTTACCGATTGAACCTGTTTTAGGAGCCGAAGATTATTCGTTCTACTTAAAAGAGAAGCTAGGGGCATTTGTGAATGTTGGTATGCAAAGTGAGAATAGCCAATATCCACACCATCATCCGAAATTTGATATTGATGAGGAAGCTATTCCAGCAGGAATTGAAATCATGTTGCAATTGGCTTTGAATGCATAGGGAAAAGCGTAAGGGGCCTGCTTATCGGCGACAAGCATAAGACGAGCCGGCATAAAGGTTGTTCTTTAACCTTTGTGACGGATTGGCTTATGACCTCGAGCCGATGGCACCTGAAGCTGGACATTTCTCAAATTCAAAAGTTTTATATTATCTTCCATTTCAATATGTAAAATGTCGTCGGTTTCATTTCACTGCGCTTACGATTACTTCGTACATCGAGGCTTGTTCAATGAAACCGACGACGATTTAAATAAAAAAAGCACACCCTTTTTAATTTAGGATGTGCTTCTTCATTAACGATTTATTGAGATAACAATGTAAGAACGGTATCCAAGAGGACGTTTACTCCTTTTTCACAATCCTCCCATGTCGTGAGCTCAACTTCACTATGGCTTTTGCCATTTATACTTTGGACAAATAACATCGCAGTTGGGACAAAGCTTGCGATAAATTGTGCATCATGACCTGCGCCACTTACCATTCGTTTATTTGAATACTCGAGATTCTCTGCTGATTGCTCTAAAGCGCTGCATAGCTTTTCATCAAACCAGACGGTATCACGATCCCATAGCTTTTTCGTCTTAATTTCGCAGCCTTCATTTAATGATAAGTTCGGAAATTCCAGTATAATTTCCTCAACCTCCCTCATCACCCTCGGATCTTTATGTCGTGCTTCTAGAGTAAATACAACCTTATTTGGAATAACGGTATGAATATTAGGGTAGACATTCAATCTCCCTGTTGTAAACACGAGCTCATTATCTAGTTGACCTAGCTTACTACGAGCTTCAGTTAATAGGTTATTAACTGCAAATAATGCGTCCTTTCTCATATCCATCGGGGTTGTACCCGCATGGTCAGATTCGCCCGCCACTTCAATTTCATAGCAAACCATTCCCACAACACATTCTACAACACCGATCGTGATGGCTTCTTTTTCAAGAATTGGTCCTTGTTCAATATGTAATTCTAGAAAAGCAGTAGCTTCCTCTAATCGGTTTTCACGTTCTCCAGCATATCCGATTTTCTGCAAAGCCTGCTCAAAAGTAATGCCATCTACATCTACTTTTTGGAGCATCGTCGTTTTTTCAAACTTACCTGAAATAACACCAGATGCCATCATTGAAGGCTCAAACCTTGCACCCTCTTCATTTGTAAAATTAACAACCGTAATCGGGATTTTCGGTTTTATTTGATTGTCGACTAACGTCCGAACCACTTCTAATCCAGCCACAACTCCTAATACGCCATCAAACCGCCCCCCCTTTTTCACAGTATCTAAATGAGAACCAATTAATATGGGAGGTGCAGATTCCGTTCCTTCTAGCGTTGCATACATGCACCCCATGTCATCTACCTTAACGGCCATTCCTAACTCTTCACAGCAGGTGCGAAAATAGTTTCTAACTAATCTGTCTACCTCTGATAATGCCAACCTAGTCACACCATTATTTTCTGTCCGTCCAAAATCAGCAAAGCGTTCGAGCTCATTCTTTAATCTCTCTCCGTTAATTAACATCTTTTGTCGCTGCATGAACAACACCCCTTAATTTTATAGAGCAGTACAATCTAATATTTTCAATATTCTAATTATACATAGAGGCTATCGTTTTTCATAGGACAACGGATAAAACAGCACTCAAATTTTTTCGATAATTTATGTGTTTTATTGACATTAATGATTCAGTTACGTCTGCTATAAATTATTCCAGAAAAATAATATTATTTTTCTATTTACTAAAAACACATCATTATATTATCATAATAATATGGTAACGCACTAAAGTATAATGACATAAGGTGGTACTTCTATATGAAAAACTTAACATACATGATTCTAGCACTCACACTTATTTTCTCTGTTTTAACAGGATGCTCTTCAAAATCAGCAGAGGAAAAAGAGAATACCTTGGTGATTGGAATTGACGATCAATTTGCTCCACTCGGCTTCCGAGATGAGAAAAATGAAATTGTTGGCTTTGATATTGATTACGCGAAAGCTGCTGCTGAAAAAATGGGCATGACTGCAGAAATCCAAGTCATTGATTGGTCGGCAAAAGAATCAGAGCTAAGTAGTGGACGAATTGACCTTATTTGGAATGGTTATACCATAACGGATGAACGAAAAGAAAAAGTACTTTTTACAAAACCATATTTAGAAAATTCCCAGGTTGTTGTAACGTTAGCTGATTCAGAGATTACGAAGCTAAATGATTTAACAGGGGAAGCGATTGGTCTTCAGGCTCTCTCATCTGCAGCTGAAGCCCTAGATAAAAATCCTATTAAAGAAAAAGTAAAAAGTATTTCAGAATATCAAAATAATGTGCTTGCACTTAGCGACCTGAAAGCCGGACGTGTCGATGCAGTTGTCATTGATGAAGTAGTCATCGATTATTACATGGCAAAAGAAGAAGGTACATTTAAGCTACTTGAGGAATCCCTTTCTCCAGAACAATACGGAATTGGTGTGAAAAAAGGCAATGAAGAGTTGCTAAAGAAACTTCAAAAAGCGCTTGATGAGCTAAGTGCAGACGGAACAGCTGCTAAAATCTCGGAAAAATGGTTTAGGGAAGACAAAGTTTTGAAATAGAACAATTAGCAGTTTCCAAGATTATTTGTTGCTTTTACTAAGAAGGATAAACCGGCTGTCCTAAATAGACAGCCCCTTTGTTTTGGAGGATTCATACAATGACAGATTATTTCAATACAATGATTATACCAATGCTAGAAGGAGCACAGACGACGATTCTCCTCTTTTTGATCGCTATTTTCGCTTCCATTCCGCTCGGCTTTTTATTAACATTAGCTGTCAAAAGTAGCATAAAGCCTATTTCATGGCTTGCACAAGTGTATATATACGTCATGCGTGGTACACCGCTATTATTGCAGCTTTTATTTATCTGCTTTGGCCTTCCTATGCTCCCGGTCATTGGTGAATATTTAGTGTTGGATCGCTTCGTGGCTGCATGCTTAGGATTTATATTAAACTATGCGGCTTATTTCGCTGAAATCTTCCGAGGTGGGTTACTAGCAATTGATAAAGGTCAATACGAAGCCTCACAAGTTCTCGGCTTAAATAAATGGCAAACAACTACCCGAATTATTTTGCCACAAATGTTTAGAATCGCACTTCCAGCGGTTTCCAATGAGTCTATTACTCTAGTTAAAGACACAGCATTGCTCTATGCCGTTGCTGTTCCGGAATTATTACACTTTGCCCAAACAGCTGTAAACCGCGATTTTACCATCATGCCTTTTTTCTGGGCTGGCGTTATTTACTTAATGATTACACTATTATTAACCGTATTTTTTAAATGGCTTGAAAAGCGTTATGTTTTTGAGTGAAAACGGAAAGTGGCGGCGGCTTGCTCAGGGGTGACAAGCTTAAGACGAGCTGGCGTGAAGGTTGTTTCTTTAACCTTCATGACAGATTGGCTTAAGACCTCGAACCCCTAGCCGCCAAAGCTAGACAAAGGAGTGAGGAAATGGCTATTATCGACGTATCTAATCTAAAAAAGTCATATGGAAAGCTTGAGGTACTTAAGCAAATTTCCTTTCAAGTAAATAAAAATGATGTAGTTGCCATAATCGGCCCATCAGGTTCTGGAAAAAGTACGATGCTCCGCAGCCTTATTCATTTAGAAGAAATAGATTCAGGTAGCATATGTATTTCAGGTGATTATCTTGTAAAAGATGGGAGCTATTCGAAGCCACAGGAAATTAAGCAAATCACCGCAAAAATGGGAATGGTGTTCCAGCATTTTAATCTATTTCCTCACCTTACCGTGAAGGAAAATCTTGAAATTGCCCCAAAAATGATTAGGAAAGAATCAGCAGACTTGCTTCATCAGCGAAGCAGTGAGCTTTTAGAAAAAATCGGACTTGCTAATCGCGTTTCGGCTTATCCAGGGAACCTCTCCGGTGGTCAAAAGCAGCGAGTGGCTATCGCGCGGGCGCTTATGATGAATCCTGAGGTATTACTATTCGACGAGCCGACTTCTGCCCTTGATCCCGAGCTAACAGGTGAGGTACTGCAAGTTATGAAAGACCTTGCCGAAGAGCAAATGACCATGATTGTCGTTACACATGAGATGGGCTTTGCGAGGGAAGTAGCTAACGAAATCATTTTTATGGACAATGGTGAAATCGTGGAGTCTGGTCATCTTGACCAATTATTTACAAACCCTAAGTTCGACCGAACTAAAGCCTTTTTACATCGAAGTTTATAAGAAACAATAAGTGATTTCTAAATAATCTGAATTCTGTTATGATAATGGGTAAAAGAGTGAAAGGATTCCTTGTTGTCCGATGAAAAAACTAAATTTGTTCTTAGCAAAGTCACTTCCCTTCCTCATTATCCTAACAGGAATAGGTACTTACTTCTCTCCAATCTATTGGCAGACTGCCTCTTGGGTCCCGAGTGGACTATTAGGGGCGGTCATTTTTTTCGCTGGACTTTCTATGAATTTAAGCGACCTTAAAGAAATTCATACGAAAAAAAGAGAGCTTTTTTTAATCACTCTCTTTAAGTGGACTTTATCGGTTTTTGTCTCTTTAGGACTTGCCTATCTATTCCTAGAAATTAATAGAGAAATAGCAGCTGGGATCCTCTTATCCGGGACAGTACCAAGTGGGACAGCTGCAACACTATACACGTTTTTAGCAGGCGGAAATACGTCACTTGTGATTGCCGCTTCATTACTAGACGTTGCCATCAGCCCCATCATCACGCCTCTTTCTATGCTTGCGCTTACCGGAAGCCAAATGACGATTTCATTCTTTAGCTTACTTAAATCCTTTCTTTTTATTGTTGCTATCCCTTTAGGTACAGGGCTTACACTTAAAAATTTCTTTCCAAAAGCAGCACAGCACGCTAGTGAGATGACAAGGCTCGGATCCTCTTTTGCCTTATTGCTCATTGTCCATACTATTGTTAGCAATGGTTCTGAAGCCATTTCAATGCAGTTGAAATTTTTGCCGCTTATTACGCTTGCTGCCTTTTTTCAAGTGGTCTTTCCAATGCTTGCAGCTTATTTGTTTGCAAAAAAGCTTAACATATGCGAAAAGGATGCACGGGCCTTTCTTTTCCAGATTGGGATATGTAATACCGCACTTGCGGCTATTCTGGCTTTTCAGTTTATTGGCGAGTTGGCTGCCATTGCACCTATTTTAGCAATGGTCATAAACTTATCAGTCGGGTCATATATTGCCAATCATTTTGTTAAAAAGGACTTTAACACAATTTTTCTTTTTACCAAAAACTAATATTCAAAATAATAAGTATAATCCAAAAACAACTGTTATACTTATTATATCGATCTTTATATGGTAGGAGGCTTTCGACATGATTTCAGCAGAAGCACGACAAAAATTTATCGATATTGTTGGCCCAGAAAATTTTGATGATTCAAAAGCAGGACGGCTCGTCTACTCTTTTGATGCCACACCACAATTTCAATCCATGCCAGATGCAGTCATTAGTCCGCGAAACAAAGGGGAAATTGCCAAAATCGTTATCGTTTGCAATGACTATCAGATCCCACTCGTTCCTCGTGGTTCCGGGACTAATTTATGTGCAGGAACTTGTCCGACAGAGGGGGGGATCGTCCTCCTTTTTAAGCATCTTAATCAAATTCTTGAAATTGATGAAGAAAATCTAACTGTTACGGTTCAGCCAGGAGTGATTACGCTTGATTTAATAACGGCCGTTGAAGCAAAGGGATTATTTTATCCTCCTGATCCGAGCTCAATGAAAATCTCCACGCTGGGTGGAAATATTAATGAAAACTCTGGTGGGCTTCGCGGCTTAAAATATGGAGTGACAAGAGATTACGTTATGGCTTTGGAGATCGTTCTCCCAAATGGCGAAATGATTCGCACTGGTGGAAAGCTTGCGAAGGATGTTGCTGGCTATGACTTAACTAGGCTTTTTGTCGGCTCTGAAGGGACACTAGGCATTATTACAGAGGCTACGCTCAAGCTTATCCCAATGCCTGAAACGAAAAAAACACTACTTGCTTTATATACTGATATTGAAGCAGCTGCCAAAACGGTTTCAAAGATCATCGCCAATAAAATAATACCCACAACTTTAGAATTTTTGGACCAACCGACGCTCGAAGCTGTTGAAGCTTTTGCACAAATCGGTCTCCCTACAGACGCAAAAGCCATTTTGCTTATTGAACAAGACGGACCAGCTGATGTAGTTGAAAGAGACATCCAAAAGATTATCGAAATTTGCCAATCGGAACAGGCGGTTTCAGTGGAAGCAGCGAAAACAGATGAAGAAGCTGAGGCACTTCGCACCGCAAGGCGAGCCGCACTCTCCGCCCTAGCTCGTTTACGTCCAACGACGATCCTCGAGGACGCTACTGTGCCTCGCTCCGAAATTGCTAACATGGTCAAGGCGATTAATGAAATTGCTGAAAAATACGACCTTTGGATATGCACATTCGGACATGCTGGTGACGGAAACCTACATCCGACCTGTTTAACTGACTCACGAAACAAGGAAGAAATCGAGCGAGTAGAAAAAGCTTTTGAAGAAATTTTTGCAAAAGCAATAGAGTTAGGCGGTACGATTACAGGAGAGCATGGGGTTGGCGTGATGAAGGCTCCATACTTAGAAATGAAGCTCGGTCAGGCAGGAATTGCTGCCATGCGAACTATTAAATCAGGCCTAGACCCAAATAATATTATGAATCCCGGGAAAGTATTTGCAAAAGATTCACGGAAACGAGTGGTGGTCACAAAATGAGTACGCTAAAGGAACAACAGCAAATTCAAAAGGAATTTAAGGAGCGTATGAATAAAGATGAACTCCTAAATTGCATGCGCTGCGGATTTTGTTTACCAACCTGTCCTACTTATATCGAATCCGGCTTTCAGGAATCACATTCCCCACGCGGTCGAATTGCATTAATGAAGGCTGTTGTAGACGGAATCATTGAACCTGATGAGGATGTTGAGCGCTCGCTTAATATGTGCCTTGGCTGCCGAGCCTGTGAACCCGTTTGTCCTTCTGGAGTCAATTATGGTCATCTACTTGAAGAAGCACGAGATATTATGAATCAAAATAAAAAGCACTCTATTAAGGCGAATCTAGTTCGAAAAACGGTCTTTAACGGTGTTTTTCCTCATCAAAATCGAATAAGGACACTTACAAGTTTACTAGGTGTCTATCAACGGTCTGGCATGCAAAAGCTTGTACATAAAAGCGGGATGATGCGACTTTTTCCAGAAAGTGTCGCAACAATGGAAAAAGTACTACCTAAAGTTCCGACGCGCAAGGAGCTAAATAACCGTCCTACATACTTTGAGCCTTTAGGGGTTAAAAAGAAAAAAGTAGCCTTTTTCTCTGGATGTTTAATGGATACGATGTTCATGGAAACAAACAACGCCACTATTAAGCTTTTGCAATTAGCTGGCTGCGAAATCGTGATTCCCAAAACACAAGGCTGTTG
>JAEWIG010000337.1 GCA_023387295.1 Bacillota bacterium
ACTGCTTCTTCGACGGTAATCCCCGTAGCAGTTACTTGTTTCACTTTTTAGCTCCTCCTGCTTTACCGGTTGCTGTCGCTTTCAGCTCCGGACCTTTAATAAAATACGTCTGCACAATCATGAAGATGTTACCTACTACCCAATATAGAGAAAGGGCTGCAGGAAAATTAATAGCAAAGACAACGATCATTATCGGCATTAACCAAAGCATCATCGCCATTTGCGGATTTTGGTTTGCCGTTCCTGCCATCATCATTTTTTGCTGAATAAACGTTGTTACACCAGCAATTAATGGCAATATGAAGTATGGGTCTGGTGACCCTAACTCAAACCATAAAAAAGAACCAGCTTTTAATTCCTGTGTACGTGAAATGGCATGATAGAAGCCGATTAATACTGGCATTTGAACCAATAATGGGAAACAGCCAGCTAACGGATTTACACCATGCTGCTGGAATAGTGCCATCGTTTCCTGCTGCAGCTTTTGCTGAGTCTTTTGATCCTTCGAGCTGTATTTTTCTTTTAATCTCTGCATTTCAGGCTGAATAGCTTGCATCGCCTTTGAGCTCTTTGTTTGTTTAATCATTAATGGAAGCATAATTAAACGAATAATAATTGTTACAATAATAATCGATAAACCATAGCTTCCTCCAGCAAATTCAGCAACTTTTATAATAAAGAGTGAAAGTGGATAAACAATATATTGGTTCCAAAAACCTTCACTTTGAGAAGTTATCGGCTGATTAATTTCGGTACAGCCAGATAGAAGCGCCATAACGAAGATCAAACCGACTAATAGCATTATTCTCTTTTTCAAGCGTTTTTTCCTCCTTATTGCTTTAAAAATAGTCATTTTCTTGGGTTTTTTATGCTTGTCCACCATTATTATTTCCAAGAAAAAATAATGGCTATCACAAAAAAACATACTTACATGTAGTTTAACATTTTTTATTTATATATTCCTTAAAAATCAGCAGGATCGTTTCACTTTTCCTTGCCGATAAACTTTCGAAAGCTTTAACACATGTATAAGACTTTTTTTTATGTCATGAAATCCCATATCAGCTACAGGCTTTCTAGCAATAATAATATAATCGAAATGATTATCTAAATCATTCTCCATCTCATGAAAAGCTTGGCGAATATATCTTTTTATCTGATTCCTCATGACAGCGTTGCCAATCTTCTTGCTAACTGAGAGACCAATCCGAAAATGCTCTTGACCTGGTTTTTCAAGTGAATAAACAACAAATTGGCGATTTGCAAATGACTTGCCCTTTTTAAAGGCTTCTTGGATTTCTTTATTTTTTTTGACTCTATATTCTTTTTTCAATGTCATTTACACCTCCTATGCATAGGCGCCAAAAATAAAAAGTTTATGGAAAAAAAGACCACTGACGTTTCAGTGGCCTAAGCAGATAATACTTTTCTTCCTTTACGACGACGACGAGCAAGGACGTTACGTCCGTTCGGAGTACTCATACGACTGCGGAATCCATGAACTTTACTTCTTTTACGTTTCTTTGGTTGAAAAGTTCTTTTCATTTTATATGACACCTCCCTGAGGAATAGCTGTTAAAGACAGTCTTACTAATTATAAAGAGGTAACTAAAGAGTTGTCAACTCAATGTAATTAATTTAACATTTTAAATTTCTACACTAATTTTATCGAGCTTGTTCAAAAAAAACCTCTAAATGCTACTAAATGATTTTAACCTCTTTTTCGAAAGATGTCACCGAGAATTTTTGTAAAAATAGAGTTTTTCTCCATTTTTTCTTAAATTATTATGAATTAAAACAATAAAGATATAGAAAGTATAAATTTTTCAAGTTAGATGCATGTCTAGCTTCAGCGCCTAGCGCCTAGTGGACTTCCTTTTTTATGTGGATAAGTTTTCGACATATTTTTTATTATCCACACCACATATTGACAGGTTTTTCACACAAACACTACCTGTGGACAATTTTCATGCACACCATGTTAAGGTTGTGGATAATTTCAGAAAACCCATTGCACCTCTAAGGAATATCTGTTATTATATTTGTGTTTTCACTCTTAATAAATACTTAGAATATCTTCTTTATCCACAGATTGTGGATAGTCTGTGGACAGATTATCCAAAGGACTTGTAAAACTTTGTCCACATATCGTGGATATTGTCGACATCCCACTTTTCTTCCTTATTATATTTTTCCACACTCAGTGCTTTGTATATTTATAAATATTGGGTTGTACAGCTGGTATAACCTCTTCTTTTTATGTGAAGGAAAATGGGATAAGAGCTCATAATTAGTGAAGATTACTAAAAAAAAACAAAAAAAGAACTTAAAAATATTATTGAATATTTTTTTAGAACCTATTAGGTAAAGGAGGGAAATCTATTGGAGAACATTTCAGATCTTTGGAATAATGTTCTTGCTAGTATTGAAAAGAAGATTAGTAAGCCTAGTTATGATACATGGCTGAAGTCAACCAAAGCTCACTCCCTTCAAGGCGATATGCTTATTATTACAGCCCCAAATGAATTTGCTCGTGATTGGCTTGAACAGCGCTATTCCCCTTTAATTTCTGGAACTCTGACAGAAATAACTGGTGAGGAATTAGCTGTGAAATTTATTATTCCTCAAAATAAAAGTGAGGATGAGCAATTTCTCCCTAATCCAGCAAAGAAAGAAATACAAGAGGATGATCAGCCTGAACTTTCCTTTAACATGTTAAATCAAAAAAATACATTTGATACATTTGTTATCGGATCAGGAAACCGCTTTGCTCATGCTGCATCACTTGCTGTAGCTGAAGCACCAGCTAAGGCGTACAATCCTTTATTTATATATGGAGGAGTAGGTCTTGGTAAAACTCACCTTATGCATGCAATTGGCCATTATGTATTAGAGCATAATCCTTCTGCAAAGGTTGTTTATTTATCATCAGAAAAATTTACAAATGAGTTTATCAACTCGATTCGGGACAATAAAGCGATTGATTTCCGTAATAAATATCGAAAAGTTGATGTGTTATTAATTGATGATATTCAATTTTTAGCGGGGAAAGAATCAACTCAGGAAGAATTTTTCCATACTTTTAATACATTACATGAAGAAAATAAACAAATCGTAATATCTAGCGACCGTCCACCAAAGGAAATTCCAACTTTAGAAGATAGACTTCGATCAAGATTTGAATGGGGACTTATCACTGATATTACGCCACCTGACCTTGAAACTAGAATTGCCATTCTCAGGAAAAAAGCAAAAGCAGACGGACTAGATATTCCTAACGAAGCAATGCTTTATATCGCTAATCAAATCGATTCCAATATTCGTGAATTAGAAGGTGCACTTATACGTGTTGTTGCCTATTCTTCATTAATTAATAAAGATATTAATGCTGATTTAGCTGCTGAAGCGCTAAAAGATATTATTCCAAGCTCAAAACCTAAAGTAATTACCATCCATGATATACAGAAAGTAGTTGGAGAGTTCTATAATATAAAGCTGGATGATTTCTCTGCTAAAAAAAGAACAAAATCGATTGCGTTCCCTCGTCAAATAGCCATGTATTTATCAAGAGAGCTTACTGATTTTTCACTTCCGAAAATCGGTGAGGAATTTGGGGGAAGAGATCATACGACTGTAATTCATGCACATGAAAAAATCTCGAAATTGCTACAAAGTGACCCTCAATTTCAAAAACAATTAAAGGAAATTAACGAATTAATAAAAGGATAATGTGCATAACTTCAATGAATTTGCACACAACCTATCCACATGTGGATATCTCGCCTATTCAACGAAAAAGATGGTTATCCACATACTAACAAGCCCTACTAGTACTTCTATTATTTTTTTAAAAAGAAAATATAACTAATAAGTGATTAAAATTTGCTATAATCGGAGGATTAAAAAATGAGGTTTATAATCCAACGGGATCGTTTA
>JAEWIG010000339.1 GCA_023387295.1 Bacillota bacterium
GCCTTTATCCCCTGTATTTTATAGTCAATCCTCTTAAGAAATTTCTTGCGAATTTATCGCCGCACTCTTTATAATTTTTATGTCCTTCTTTTCTCAATAAAGCGCCTAGTTCTCCTTTTGTTACAATGATTCCTGCTTTTTCAAAAATATCAAGCATATCTTCGCTTGTTAACGCTAGGGCTATTTTTATTTTCTTTAACACGAGATTATTTACATTAGCATTTTTCTTTAATGAAGGTTCAGGTGTATCAGGCTGTCCTGGTTTTGGCTCCTGTTTTCCTCTTTTAAAAATAATTAACCCATTTAAAAAGGACTCTAACATGCTATTACTGCATTTAATATTCTCGTCATTTTCTGCGATATCACCATCATCGTCATAACTGTCTTTTGATTTTGTAAGTAGTTTTAGTACTTCTTCTTTTGTAACATCCATTCCACCAAGTTTAAATATCTTTACCATATCTGTATTTTTAATATCTAGGGCATATCTTAATCTAATTAAAATATCATTATTATCCATTAGTGATCCTCCTATTTCCTATGCTGTAGAATATAATAACATCTCTCCATAATCATTTCTATCCTCATAGAATGACAAAAGCAGTAGGTTTTTTTGAAACCCACTGCTTTAATGTGTATGTAAGGTACCTTGTACCAAATATTATTGTGCTAGTGCACCTGCTGCTTTTACCCGTATTCTTGTTGCATTACCAGGCATATACGCAAGTGGCACATCTTCGACATCAACAATGACAAGTTTGTTTGGATCTGCACCTGCATTGATTGCTTCTGACATTGCTTGTGATTTTGCCGATTCTAAAGCATTTTCTCTTCCTACTTCATCTAAGACAAAAATTTTCTCAATTTGCCCACTTACTTGTGAAATGGCTGAGCCAATTGCATTTGCGACACCTGAGTGTTCAGGACGAATGACTACTGATGCCCCATTCATTTGTTCTGGGAGCAAAATACTACCTCCACCAACAAGGATGACTGGGACAGGTTCTGCACTTGTTTTCATTTTGTCGATTGCTTCTTCAACAAGCTCAATCATCTTGGCATAAACTTTTTCTAGTAATTCCTTATTAAGATAAGCTACTTTCGTAGGATCACCAAGATTTACTTTTCCAAGAGCGACAGCAACATCTGTCGTTGTCAAAGTATCTCCTCCAAAAATTCGTCCCTTTTCTTGAAGGCGGTAGCCCACACTGTCTGGTCCAATTGTGAACTCCCCATTGTCTTTAATTCTGATGATTGTTCCACCACCAAGACCGATTGAAACGAGATCTGGCATACGGAAGTTTGTACGTGCTCCACCAATCTCTACCGCTAAAGAAGATTCTCTTGGGAATGATTGAATTAAGACTCCGACATCCGATGTTGTTCCACCGACATCAACGACGATTGCTTCTGATAAATTGCTTAAATAAGATGCCCCACGTAATGAATTCGTTGGACCACAAGCAACCGTGAAAATTGGATATTTAACAGCATATTCTACTGACATTAATGTACCATCATTTTGTCCAAAGAATACTCTTGCATTGATGCCCTCATTTTTCAAAGCATTAATAAATCCATCAGCTGCTGTTTTCGCAACATTGACAACTGAGGCATTTAGAATTGTCGCATTTTCTCTTTCTAACAATCCAACAGAGCCGATAGCTGAAGATAAAGAAATGGCAACCTCTTCGCCTAAAACTTCCTTCATAATTTCACTAGCTCGTAGTTCATGAGATTGTGTGACAGGTGAGAAAACGGAAGTAATCGCAACAGAATCTACTTTTCCTTTAATCTCTTCTGCAATACGATAAAGATGTTCTTCATCTAAAGAAACAATTTCACGACCATCAAATTCATGACCACCACGAACAAGATAGACATATTTTCCGAGTGCTTCCTTCAGATCTTCAGGTACACCAATAAGCGGCTTTACCGCTAAGGTTGCTGGAGCACCAATACGGATAACAGCAATCTCATTCAATCTCTTTCTTTCCACAATCGCATTTGTGCAATGGGTTGTCCCAAGCATCGCAAATTTTATTTTCTCACGTGGAACGTTAGCTTTGTTAATAATTTCATGCATTGCCCGATAAATACCTGTTGCCACATCTTCAGTTGTTGGCGACTTTGTTTCTGATAGAACCTGATTATTTTGATCTAATAGCACTGCATCAGTATGGGTTCCCCCTACATCAATTCCGATACGATATACTCCCATTATAATGACACTCCTTTTTTTACAAGCTCCTCGACTGGAACATAATCAACATCATATCCAAAGTACTTTGGCCCAACAGTTTCGATCCCTTTTTCTGTTCTCCACTTTGGATTACACGGTATTCCAATGACTACACATCTAGCACCATATCTAATTCCCTCCGTTGTAATTGGCAGACCTGTTTCTGCATCAAGGACAGCAATTAGATCTGGTGTTACACAAAGAATTCGCTCGTCTGTTTGGGCAAGTAGATGTTCGTTTTGAAAGCGAAGCTTGAGGGTTTCTCCTTTATACTCATTAAGACCATCGAAAGTCGCTACACCTCTTGCAAAGCCTGTTTCTGTTTTCCGATTAATATCACTGACTTTTCCGCGGAACAATTCAAACCCGCCAACCTTCTTCAATACTTCCTCGATTGGATTGATATTGTTCACTTTTGCAAGTCTGATTGCTTTTCCAATTTCTTCTTCAAGCTTAAGAATGTGTTTTATGCCACTTTCTCTTAAGTTCTTACCTTTCATTGAATACATTGCAGTCATAACTGAGCCACCCATTTCAATGGTGGCAGCACGAGCGATTCTTTCTGTCCAAACATTATTAATCGTCGAAAGCAAGGATGTGTTCCCTTTTTCATCAGCTAATACACAAGGTGTTGCTTTGATATCATCTAAATAGAAGGTAACCATTTGTAGTTCTGGAAAAGCTCTACCCATTCCGTCAGCATCCACTACCGGTAACCCTAATCTTGCTGCAATTACTAGTGGGAGCATCGAGTTGATACCACCTGCTTCAATAGGGAACGTTGCAAAAATCTTTTCTCCTAAATATTCTTCAAGCTTTTGAAAAGCAAGAATTGCTTCTTCTCCACTAGGTGCTTTTTCAAGCATAACCGTTGGTGCTCCCATCATCGATGAAGGAACGACTAATGCATCATCAGGTACTTCATCCGGATCTAAGACCGTGATTTCACCGTATTCTTCTACTGCCTGTAATGCCATAAGCTTTCCAATGTATGGATCACCACCTCCACCTGTTCCGAGCAAGGCTGCTCCTACTGCGATATCTTCAATTTCCTGCTTACCTATTTTTCTCATATTCCATAAACCTCCCATATTAGAGTTATTCCTTAGGCAACTTTACTAGTTACCTCATTGTTTTTACTTCCATTTATCATGAGCACTCCAACGTAATATACTAATGCACTAACTACTAGAGAGTTGATTGATGGAATACCAATTGTGACCCAATATCCACATACAAATCCCGCTCCCCAAGCAACAATTACAATTGGATGTAGTTTTCCTGTATTTGTAGGTAATGTTCCTGTTGCTCTACTTTCATCCAATGCTCTTCGGTGTGTTTTTAACACGAAATAATCAATAACCATAATTCCTGCAATTGGTGGAACGAGAACACCTAATAAAACTAGGAAATCTACAAATAGATCAAGAATACCCAAAATAGATAGAAGTGTTCCAATGGCACCAATAACAAGCGTAACCATTCCACGATTTAATTTAATATTAAAGACTGAATCAAAAATATTTGTAAATCCAAGTGAAGAAGAATACAAATTCAAATTATTGATTTTAATGGTAGAAGATACTACAACGATAGCTCCAACCAAGCCAGAAGTTGTCGTCATAATGCTCACAACATCACTTGTTCTTGCAGCCAATGCCATAAGAACAGCTATCATGTTTATTCCAAGCTCTCCTATTAAAATACCAATTGTTGTCATCCAAAAAACATCTTTACCGTTTTTTGCAAATCTACTGAAGTCAGGTGTAATTACTGCACCAATAATAAATCCGCCTGCAACCATTGTTGCAGCTGCTCCCATCGATAATGGGTCACCAGCTGGCGTAGCATTCATTAAATCAGCAAGAGAATGATCCTTTAGAACATTATAGATTCCGACTCCGACTGCTAATAAAAATGCAGGTACCGCAATGGAAGCTATCATACTCAATAATTTAAACCCGAAAATGACTAAAACAGTTACACTTAATCCTGTTATAGCAGATGCAACAGGTAAAGATATTGCTCCACCAGTTGCTTCAACGATTCCACTCGCAAAAACGGAGTTCTGTACACCAAACCACCCTACACAAGAGATCGCAATAATCGCTCCGATAATACTAGAGCCATGTCGACCAAATCCTGTCCAACGAGATAATAAACTTGTCGAAAGACCTTCACGAGCGCCCGCATATCCTAGAAGAAAACTAATTACAGAAATAATTAAACCACCAAGAATTGTTGCCCAGAACGCCTGCCAAAATGTCATTCCATAGCCTAATGAAGCACCTAGTATGAAC
>JAEWIG010000362.1 GCA_023387295.1 Bacillota bacterium
AAGTCAGTTTAACCCTGAGCCACTTCTCACAACGCCTTTAAAAATAGGAAATACATTTAACGACTCTTCGATTTTGGAAATTCATGAAGAGCTAACTCTTCCAATTGGCCACCTAAAAAACATCATAGTAACCGAAAAAAGAGATGAGGAAAATCATACAATCTTGAAGAATTATTGGGTACCAGGATACGGAATAGTAAAAACAGAAATCACCTCAACAGAAACAGGTGAAATCGTAACTTCAGAACTAGAAAAAATCCAGTAATGTGCAATGCGGTGCCTGGCACCGCTCGTGGACAAACGGGCTGTTTGTCCACCTAGAGAGGACAGTCAGCGAATTTTTCCTAATCTAAGAAAAGCAGTATAATAGGATAGTCTGGTTTTTTACGATGAAAGGAGATTTACGAATGAACTATCCTAATACAGAAGAAACATTAAAATTGATCACCAAGCTAGTATCTATCCCAAGTCCTTCTGGGAATACAAATGCAGTGATCACATTTGTAGAAAATTTTTTACAAGAACTAAATATTGAAACAAAGAGAAATCGTAAAGGTGGCTTAATCGCTACAATCCAAGGAACTGATACTAGCAAACATCGAATGCTAACTGCACATGTTGACACACTTGGAGCGATTGTAAAAGAAATAAAACCGAGCGGTAGACTGAAACTTGATTTAATTGGTGGTTTTAAATTCAACTCAATCGAAGGCGAGTATTGTGAAATAGAAACTTCGACTGGAAAAAGAATTACCGGAACAATTTTAATGCATCAAACTTCAGTTCATGTGTATAAAGATGCTGGGAAGGCTGAAAGAAACGAAGTTAATATGGAGGTTCGTTTAGATGAGGTCGTTCATAGTGCCGAGGATGTAAGAGCATTAGGTATTGAAGTCGGAGATTTTGTCTCCTTTGATCCAAGAGTTCAAATCACTCCATCCGGTTTTATAAAATCTCGACATCTCGATGATAAAGCAAGTGTTGGTATTCTTCTGCAATTAATTAAGCAAATGAAAGAGGAGCAAATCGAATTACCCTATACAACCCACTTCCTTATTTCGAATAACGAAGAAATCGGCTATGGTGGAAATTCGAACATTACACCTGAAACGGTTGAATATTTAGCCGTTGACATGGGTGCCATGGGAGACGGCCAAGCAACAGATGAGTTTACAGTTTCAATTTGTGCCAAGGATGCATCCGGTCCCTACCATTATGAATTAAGAAAAAAACTCGTTCAGTTAGCGTTAGAAAATGAAATTGGATATAAAGTTGATATTTACCCATATTATGGTTCAGACGCTTCAGCAGCCATTCGCGCTGGCCATGATATTGTTCATGGACTTATTGGACCTGGGATCGATTCATCCCATGCTTTCGAAAGAACACATCAATCATCGATCGAAAACACTGCAAAACTACTTTATCATTATGTATTATCAGAAATGATTATCTAAATTAATTTGCGTTCCATTATTGTGCCCAGGTAAGAAAGAAGTTTTTCTACCTGGGCATATCTATTTTACTTCTTATTTCCACACTCGCTTATTTTCTACACGCATTGTTAAGCGCTCTGCATCGAGTCGTTCCAAAAATGGGATCATATATTTGCGAGAAAGATCAAGTATTTCCTTTGCATCCCCTACTTCAAACTCTGAAGCAGTTCCTGCTCTCAATTTTTGAACAGCAATTCTAAAATGATCACCATGCCAATAATATTGGTCATCAAGCGGCACAAGCTCTCCTTCTTCTATTAAAAATCGTTTTAAGTCAACTTCTAATTCTTTAGGTATCCCTGCTTTTGTAAGATAATCTCTAAAATAATTTACCTTATAGCCATCTTTCTTTAAATCTTCGAGCATATTCTCCGTTCTTTTCTGCCAGCTCTTCGGAACATGAGGCGTAAAATCTGCTAATTGAATAAACTGATCCTGTCTTTTAAATATTGAGTCAGCTACTCCTTTTTCTATAACAAACTCTAGTAATCGCTTCGGATACGTCTTCTGCATCGTTTGTGTCAGCTCTGCCTTATTCATCCCTAGCTTCATTGAGTTTTCATTATGAAAATCTTTTAAACGGTCATAAATTTCTTCAATGATTAGTTCTTTTAACGTTTTAAGCGTATATTCTTTATTATCATATTGTAAAAACTCTTCGTCCTTTAAGTGTTCTAATATTTCCGTTTCATCTAGTGAGGTTCTAGTCAAAAGTTCTGAAAGTGTTAAGCTCTTTGCCTCTGACAAAGCTGCCATAATTCTTTCCTTTGGTGTTCCCTCTCTTTTCTTTTCAAGCTCCTCGACTGTTTTGTTCCCAAAACGGTATTTTTCACCGCGGGGGTCAATTACCCATCCGCCTCCTATCGTCTCTTGAGGACTCGGTCTCCGCAAAATAAACCTATCTCCACGCTTCGCAACAACTGCTTCTTCCAAGCGAATTTGACATAGAACTTCATCATTCTCTTCTTTTAATTCATTTCGGTCAAAAAAAACAATTCGCCCCATTACTTCTGCAGTTCCAATGTGACATTTAATAGGCATCCGTTGTTTTATGATATGCTCTAAATCATCGACAATTTTCAATGAAACATCAAGCGTCCTCGTTACTGTAAAATGCTCGGAAGAAACAAGGACATCGCCCCGCTCGATGTCTTCCTTTGCAACTCCTGATAAATTGATCGCAGTTCGTTGACCGGCAAACGCAGCCTTTGCAGGATGATGATGAACTTGGAGCTGACGGGCGCGGGTTTCAATTCCCTTTGGCATAATCAACAATGATTGACCTTCTTCGACACTTCCTTCGTACACCGTCCCCCTCGCAACGGTTCCTTGTCCCTTAATGGTAAAAACCTGATCAATCGGGAGGCGGAATGCTCCTCTTATATCTCTAGTTTTCTGTTCTTTTAACGTATTTGTAATTAAATCCTTAAGCTCGTTAATTCCTTTAAGAGATACACTGTCAACCAAAACGAAAGGTGATTGTTCAAATACAGTGCCTTTCAATTCATCAAAAATATCATCTTTAACAAGATCAATAAATTCTTCATCCACACGGTCAATTTTTGTTATAGCTACAATTCCGTTCTTAATGCCTAATAAACCCAAAATATGTAAATGTTCTCTAGTCTGCGGCATGACCCCTTCATCCGCTGCAACAACTAGAACAACTAAGTCGATTCCAGCCACACCAGCAATCATCTGTCTAATAAATCGTTCGTGCCCTGGTACATCTATAACAGAAATTTGGATGTCTTCATCTTCATATAAAGGAGCAAATCCAAGTTCAATCGATATTTGACGCTCCTTCTCTTCCTTAAGCCGGTCTGTATCAACATTTGTTAAGGCCTTAGTTAACGTAGTTTTTCCATGATCGATATGTCCTGCCATACCTATTGTAAAAAATCTTTTCATAAAAGCTGCCACCTACTTCTCAAGCATTAAAATAAATATTGAAATGAAAAAAGGAATAAAGGAAAGGCTGGCATAATTATGGCCAAAAAAATCGTTCCTTACAATCCTTCCCTTCTATCCCTCATTCTAAAAAATATTCCTACACTTTCTGTTGTAACTTAAATTGTTTAAATTCGAGCTTCTTTGTTGATTCAAGCTCAACAACTGATGGTTCTTCTAGTACAATCTTCCTTGTGAATAAAGGTCCATCGAAAACAAAGGTATGATATTCGCCTGATTCCCCCATTGGGCAGATTTCTATTTTTGTTACATCATTCATAAAAGATTGATTCACTTCCCTGCCAAGCCATGACTCATCTAGCACATCCTCGCGAACTTTAATAACAGTCGCTTTGTAACCTGATTCTACGAAATTTTGTAATGATTTTAGACGATTTTCTGGAGTTGTCCAGAGAGGGTAAAGGGCATCTAGCTTTACTTGCTTTGCAAGCTCCTCTCCCCACTCACGATGCCCTTCTAAATACAAATCACCAAAAGCAATCCCATCAAGCTGATATTTCGTCTTCAAATCGGTTAACGTTTTAACAAAGCTTTCCGTATAATCATCAAAAGTACACGAAATAAATTCAAGAGGAATACCTAATGCTTGGCTTTGCAGCATAACCATTTCAGTCTTTTCACCATGTCCGAACGTTCTTCCATTCTCTTTTGGAACAGTCGTGACAAGGCATGCGACGTTAACTCCTTGCTTTATCAATACATCAAGAGCTAAACAGCCATCCTTACCACCACTCCATGATAAAGCTACCCTTTTCTTCATCCTATTCAACCTCTTTACTATGTTAAAAAGTGAAATTCTGTTTTGCTACCTGATTGCGTAGCCGTTACCTCAAGTCTTGCATCAATTCTTTCTTTTAATTCAGGAACATGCGAAATAATCCCTACTAATCTACCTGAGCTTTGGATATCAATTAACGCTTCAATTGCTTGGTCTAATGACTCCGGATCCAGCGTCCCAAATCCTTCATCAATAAACATCGTTTCAAGGGAAACGCCGCCAGCATAGGCTTGAACAACGTCAGCTAATCCAAGGGCAAGAGCTAATGCTGCCTTAAAGCTTTCTCCGCCAGACAATGTTTTTACATGTCGTTCCTTACCAGTATATTGGTCAAAAACAAGGAGCTCAAGTCCACTTTGAATATTTCCTTTTGAGCGATCTGTCTTTCGGATCATCTCAAAGCGACCATTTGTCATTTTTCTTAATCTTCCATTTGCTTCTTGTAAAATATCATCTAGAAAAGCAGCAAGAACAAATCGTTCAAATGTAATTCGGTATGTGTTTTGCCCCCTTGATATATCAAACAATTCACCAATTACCTTATATCGTTCCTCAAGCGATTTCAACTGTTCATTTATGCTATTCACTTTATTTGTTATTTCTTCATTGTCACGTTTTTTCATATATAGATTTGTGTAGTCATCTTGTA
>JAEWIG010000017.1 GCA_023387295.1 Bacillota bacterium
TCCTTTATCAATCCGGGGGGGTTATTGCTATGGAAAAGGACGTTAAAATATTAGTTGTAGATGATGAAGAAAGAATTCGACGCCTATTAAAAATGTATTTGGAGAGAGAAAATTACATTATTGATGAGGCTGAGGATGGAAACACCGCGCTATCTAAGGCAATTGCTAATGATTATGATATTATTCTTCTTGATTTGATGATGCCAGGGAAAGATGGTATAGAGGTGTGCAGAGAGTTAAGAGAAAAGAAAGCAACACCTGTTATCATGTTAACTGCCAAGGGGGAAGAGGTTAACAGAGTGCAGGGTTTTGAGGTTGGTACAGATGATTATATCGTTAAACCATTTAGTCCGAGAGAAGTTGTTTTACGGGTAAAGGCATTACTACGACGTTCTTCAAATGCGACATATATCCAAACTGAAACAACAACGAAAGATATTATTGTTTTCCCTCATTTAACGATTGACCATGATGCTCATCGAGTAACAGCTGACGGAAAAGAAGTAAGTCTTACACCGAAAGAATATGAGCTATTATACTTCTTGGCTAAAGCACCTGATAAGGTTTTCGATCGCGAACAGCTTCTTAAAGAAGTGTGGCATTATGAGTTTTTCGGTGATTTAAGAACAGTCGACACACATGTGAAGCGCTTACGAGAAAAATTGAACAAAGTTTCTGAGCAAGCAGCCAAAATGATTGTTACTGTTTGGGGTGTTGGCTACAAATTTGAGGTAATTAATGAGTGATGTTTTGGCGGAGTGTAGTAGGTAAACTATCGGTTACGATCCTTTTATTAGTTTCTTTTGTTTTATTTATCTTAACGATTATGCTATCGGAGTTTTTTGAGAACTACCATATTAAAGAGAAGGAGCAAGGATTGACGAATACAGCGGAGAAAATTGCGCGAATCTTTAATGAGCATGATCGTGAAGTGGGATTGGAAATTGCTTGGGAATTAGTTGATGATGTTACGAAAGTAGTCATTATTAATGGGAAGAATGAAATATATTATTCACCGAATGATTTCCATGCATTTCAACTTCCTCTTTCCTATTTAAAGGAAGATGCGGAACTAAAGCAAGTATTTACAAGAGGTAAAGTTGTCCGTAAAATCGCTTATTTTTCCGATAATGAACAATTAAATAGTGGAAATCCTCAATTGTTAATTATTGGTGTTCCGTTGAAAAATAAAAACAGTACAGTTGGTGCTGTCTATATTTATCAATCGTTAGAAGTAATGCAGGAAACAACAAGAACTACGACAAAATTTATTTTTCTTGCAGCCGGAGTAGCAATTATTTTAACGACGTTTTTCGCTTTCTTTTTATCAACACGTATCACAGCTCCTTTGAGGAAAATGAGAGAAGCAGCATTTGAGGTCGCAAGAGGAAAATTCGATACGAAAATCCCGTTAACATCTCAAGATGAGATTGGAGAGCTCGCACTCGCATTTAATCAAATGGGTAAACAGCTAAAGTTTAACATGAATGCTCTTAGTCAAGAAAAGGAGCAGCTTGCGAGTATCTTAAGTGGCATGGCAGATGGAGTTATTACTTTTAGCAAGGATGGGACAATCTTAATTACGAATCCACCAGCTGAACGTTTTTTGCAAAATTGGTATTATGAGCAAGATACGGAAAATAATAATCCTTCTGCAGTTCCAACGAAAGTAATGGAACTATTTAATCTTGCTGTAAATACTGAAAAAGAACAAGTTGGGGAAATCTCCATCCAAGGAAGATTCTGGGTGATGATAATTAGTCCGCTTTATAATCATACTTATATTCGAGGAGCTGTTGCCGTTATACGAGATATGACGGAAGAAAGACAGCTCGATAAGCTAAGGCAGGATTTTATCGCGAATGTCTCTCATGAATTAAGAACTCCTATTGCGATGATGCAAGGATATAGTGAAGCCATTGTTGATGATATTGCTGGAACTGACGAAGAAAAGAAAGAAATGGCGAAAGTAATTTACGATGAATCGTTAAGAATGGGTAGACTTGTAAATGAATTACTAGACCTAGCAAGAATGGAAGCGGGCCATATTCAGTTAACAACAGAATATGTAGATGTTCATCCTTATCTTCAAAAAGTGGTAAGGAAGTTTCAAGGTCTCGCTAAAGAAAAAGATATTCATTTAGAACTTATGCTAGATGAACAAAATATTCGGATGAAATTGGATCCTGATGGACTCGAACAAGTATTAACGAATCTAATTGATAACGCAATAAGACATACACCGAATATGGGGAGTGTCACTGTTTCCCAACATAGTGATGAACGAGGCCTGTATATAGAGATAATTGATTCAGGCTCTGGAATTCCAGAAGAGGATCTGCCTTTTGTTTTCGAGCGTTTTTATAAAGCAGATAAAGCAAGAACAAGAGGACAATCAGGGACTGGATTAGGACTAGCTATCGTAAAGAATCTTGTCAACGCTCATAAGGGGCGTATAACTGTTCAAAGCAAAATCGGTCATGGTACAACATTCTCCATCTTTATTCCCCGAAATGTGGAATAATTTTAGACAAAATGCCGATTGTTCTTGATTCACAGGAAACAATCGCTAATTAGGTGTAATACTAGTCCGGTAATACTGGATGAAGGAAGGAAGGATATTAAGAAAATCCTTCCTTTTTTTCGTAGATAATACTATATTTAAAGATGTAACTTTTATTTATTTATTTACGACTATAATTATTGAACGGGGAGGGGAATTGATGGACTCCGTTTTTGAAGAATTGTATAGAAAATATCATCATGATGTATTTCAATTTCTATTTTATATGGTAAGAAACAGAGAACAGGCGGAAGATCTTGTTCAAGAAGTGTATATGAGAGTATTAAAATCGTATGAACGATTTGAGGGGAAAAGTACGGAGAAAACATGGCTGTTCTCCATTGCACGAAACGTTGCCATTGATTCATTTAGAAAAGAAAAGGGTTGGAAGCAAAAAATTTTGGAAAAGTTTGATTGGTCAACAGGACAAATCAAAGATGACTGCCCAATTCCAGAGGAAATCGCTATTCAAAATGAAGAAATACAGCTAATATACCAATGTTTAGAGCATTGTTCAGTTGACCAAAGAATGGTTATTATTATGAGATATATTCATGAACTCTCCATTGCTGAAACAGCTGAAAGTTTAAACTGGACTGAAAGTAAGGTTAAGACCACACAGCATCGTGCATTAAAAGTACTGAAGAAGCATATGGAAGAAAGATTAGGAAAGGAGGAGATGAAAAATGAAGAGGTCAAGGTGGAGCGATGAGCAAATTGAGGAATTACTTAATCAAATGCCAAAAATTGAAGATAATCGTGACAAGAAAGAGATATACCAAAATATCACTGTCAAAATGAATAGACGAAAACAGCGTTTTCGAATGATGCCGATGGTCGCTACGGCAGCTGCCGCACTTCTGTTTTTTATCCTCGCTCCTAACCTGTTGAATTGGCAGATTTCAGAGAATAAATCGATGGAAGATATCTCGAATCGCTCTATGACTGAACAAAAAGTTGAACAAGATGCGAAATTTGACAATTCCGCTAAAGAGAGTGAAGTCGAGGAAGCGAAAGAAAGCTATGATATGAGCAGCTATGAGGAGAGTAGTGATAGCGGAGTCGGATTTAAGGCTCTTACTATGATGGATGGGACAACTGCACTTTATGAGGAAGATGTTGTAGGAATGGAAGTTTTAACCTATAATATCCCTGATAAAAATGCTCAAAATGTTATCCCTATAAGTGTGCTTGTAGAGAAGGAAGAAAATAAAACAAAATTCGACCTTTTTGAAGAATATATGGGAAGGCTAGCAGAAGAGGATTGGGGATTATTGGATTACTACCCTCTCGAAGCAGATCTTCATTATGAACAGGAAAACCGTGTTTTAACTGCTAATGTACCTAAAGCTCATTCTTACAGTGAATCAACAACAAAAGAACGAATACTAAACTATGTGCTCTCAAGTACGATGAATGATTATAATATTGATAAAATAAAATTAATGACAGAGGGGAATCCTGGTATAGATTTTAGTCATTACGGATTTCAAGAAGAGTTTGTACCTGTTTATTCTGTTGGAAATCATGCTTATTATTTTTATTATCCTAACGACACTATGACAAAGCCCTATATTGTTCCTTTCATTGAAAAGCAGATGAGCTCCGTTACAGAAGCGTTATTGGAAATGAAGGAAGCTCCTCAAAAAAATAGCTTGCTTGCCTCCATTCCTTTCGAATGGGATTTTGAAACAGTAGAGAATCCAGAGACAAAGCTATTAACACTGAGATTTAACAACGCTCCTACTATGAGTAATGTTGAATCAACCGTTCACACAATTGAAGCGATCCTTTTAACGGCAAAAGAATTTAATTATCAAGCTGTTAAGTTCGAAAATGTTTCGACCGACATGATTGGAAGATTTAATTTACATGATGAATTAAAGGTCCCGGTTGCTGCTAACAAACAACAGCTTCCATAATAAAAAGAAGATAAGCCATACGGTTTATCTTCTTTTGCTGTTTAAACTAAATCGTCATCAGTTTCATTGAACAAGCCTTGATGTACGAAGTAATCACCAGCGCAGAGAAATGAAACTGATGACATTTACATTTTGGGTTAGGTGCAGACGCTCATGATAGTTTTTTTATCCACATGTACTAGAAAAGGAAAAGTATTCATACGTTGGATGGGAGGAGAATTGATTATGCTCATATTTACGATATGTATAGGAGGATATGGAAACGATGCAAGATTACATAAAGCGTTTACTAATTGCATGTATTATGGGAGCCTGTGTTAGTTTATTATTTTTAGGTGGAAAAAATGTACAAGCTAGTATGGTTGGAGAAATAGAAAATAATTTTGAAGAAACATTGAACTTATAATGTGTATTTGGTAAGAAAAAAGCTAAATCACTTTTCATTTTTAGATTCTTTCAGTATAATAAAGTTGTATAAAAAAATACGGTCTATCTTCGGGGCAGGGTGAAATTCCCGACCGGCGGTGATGAGTTTTTCTCTAAGCCCGCGAGCCTGATTAATGCTATTACTCAATCTATTAGATTCTTTCTTGAGATTATTCTCAGATTCTAATGAACTTGCAATAGCTTGGGCAGGATTTGGTGTGATTCCAAAGCCGACAGTACAGTCTGGATGGGAGAAGATGGAGGTTCTGCAGACGTTCAAAATGCAGGTGTTGTGAACGTTTATTAAGTGAGCCTTTGTAATCTCCCTCAAGTGTAAAGCTTGAGGGTTTTGTTTTGCATTGGCTAAAACTGCATGAACCTTTCTTCCTTAGGAGAGATAGTCCTAACAAGGAGAGAGGAAAAAAATGAAGAAACTTTCGATTAAGGCGTTAGTAGCAATAGGGATGTTAAGCAGCATATCGTATATTTTGATGCTGTTAAATTTCCCGATACCACCATTTCCACAATTTTTAATGATTGACTTTAGCGATATTCCTGCATTGATCGCAGCGTTAATCTTTGGTCCAGTGGCTGGGATACTAGTAGAATTGTTTAAAAATATTTTAGATTATTTTATGACAGGTAGTGCAACTGGTGTTCCGGTAGGTCATATTGCGAACTTTGTTGCGGGAATCCTGTTTGTGTTGCCAACCTATTATGTTTATACTAAACTTAAAACAAAAAAAGGGATGACATTTGGACTCGTGATTGGCACAGTTATTATGGCTGTTACGATGAGTGTGTTAAATTATTTTATTATTTTACCTGTTTACACATTCTTTTTAAACGCACCATTAATGT
>JAEWIG010000043.1 GCA_023387295.1 Bacillota bacterium
CGACGACATATTGCAAATGGAGTTGCTATTGATAGTTAATGTATCAATATATATGGAGTTTTTCTCAAGATGAGGAGAATAGCGCAAATGAAAAATAAGAAAAGAGGTCAAATTGGCCCAAGATTTCTTGTTTATTTAACTGGTTTATTAGTGATGAGCCTAGGGATTGTTTTATTAATTGTAGCTGATTTAGGCGCAACTCCATGGGATGTTCTCCATGTCGGCTTGTATTACCAGTTCGGACTCACGATCGGTACTTGGTCGATTATTGTTGGCGTTGTTATTTTAACTATTGCCGCGGTAATTTCTAAAGAGTTCCCGAGAATGGGTGCTTTTCTAAATATGGTACTTATTGGTGTGTTTATTGATATTTATTTGCTATTGCCGTTTATGCAAACCCCAAGTTCCTTAATTGGTAAAATGCTCATGTTTTTCTTTGGCATTATGATTTATTGCTATGGGATGGGCTTATATATATCTGCTCAGCTTGGCGCAGGACCAAGAGATAGTTTAATGATCGCTTTAACAGCGAAAACAGGCTGGCGTGTTGGACGTGTAAGAGCATGCATGGAAATTATCGTGTTGTTAATCGGCTGGCAGCTTGGTGGGCCGGTATTCTGGGGCACCGTAATTATTGGACTCGCGATTGGACCGATTGCTGGATATGCTTTGCCTCAATGTCAATCTTTTACAGATTATTTATTAGGAAAACTTAAAAAGCAAGAAGTATTGTTACATGTAGATGGAAAAAAAGATAGAGGTGTAGCGAAATGAAGATTTCAACGAAGGGTCGTTATGGTTTAACGATTATGATTGAATTAGCGAAGAAGCACGGAGAGGGTCCGATCTCCTTGAAAACAATCGCTACTGCTAATGATCTTTCAGAACATTACCTTGAGCAGCTTATTGCTCCTTTACGAAATGCGGGATTAGTTAAAAGTATACGAGGAGCATACGGTGGATATATTTTAGGAAATGAGCCAGCAAAAATAACGGCAGGGGATATTATCCGAGTATTAGAGGGGCCGATTAGCCCAGTAGAAGCACTTGAAGATGAGGAGCCAGCGAAAAAACATCTTTGGATGCAAATCCGTGATGCAGTGAAAGATGTATTAGATAATACAACCCTCGAAGATTTGGCAAACTATAAAGACGACGGAGAAACAGAAGCTTATATGTTTTATATTTAAGAAGGTGGAAAAATGAAGAGAATTTACGTTGATCATGCTGCAACATCACCGATTCATCCAAAAGTAATTGAAAAAATTACCGATGTGATGAACATGACATATGGAAACCCATCGAGCACGCATTTTTTTGGGAGGGAAGCTCGCCAAATAATTGATCAAGCTCGAGAAGAAATAGCAAAAAGTATTCATGCTGATGCAAGTGAAATTATTTTTACCGGTAGTGGCACTGAGGCTGATAACCACGCTATTTTTGGAATTGCTGAATCCTATAAAGAAAAGGGACGGCATATTATAACAACTGAAATAGAGCATCATGCAGTCCTCTACGCATGTAAGTATCTAGAAAAGCAAGGATATGAAGTGACTTATTTACCTGTTGATGAAACAGGGCGCATTCAAGTAAGTGATGTAGAAAAGGCATTACGCGACGATACCATTTTAGTAACGATTATGTATGGAAATAATGAGGTTGGTACGATTCAGCCCATTAAAGAAATTGGTGAATTGTTAGCAAATCATCAAGCCGTATTCCATACAGATGCGGTTCAAGCTTTCGGACTTGAGAAGATTGATGTTAAACAAATGGGTATTAACCTTTTATCTGTTACAGCGCATAAAATAAATGGTCCAAAAGGGATTGGATTCTTGTATGCAGAAAAGGGCCTGAAATTATCTTCGAGATTAATCGGCGGCAACCACGAAAGAAAAAGACGTGCTGGAACAGAAAACGTTCCTTATATTGCTGGGTTTGCTGAAGCCGTTCGTATCATCCAGGATGAAAGAGATAAGAAAAGACAAATGTATGAAGAATATAAACAAATTTTCTTGAAAACTCTTCAAGATAATGGAGTAGAGTTTTTTCAAAACGGATCACTTGATCATTCTCTTCCACATGTCTTAAACTTAAGTTTTCCTGGAACAAATGTTGAGGCCATGTTAGTAAACTTAGATTTAGCTGGAATTGCAGCTTCGAGTGGTTCTGCTTGTACGGCTGGTACGATAGAGCCTTCACATGTACTTGTTGCGATGTTTGGCAAGGAATCTGAACGATTACTAAATTCCATTCGCTTTAGCTTTGGACTTTATAATACAAAAGAAGAGATCATTCATATGGGCGAAGAAATCGCAAAAATACTAAAGCGTCTATTAAAATAATTTGAATTTATTTAATGAAACAAGGTGAAAGAATTATGAAAAAAGCACCACAAGATACTCGTGTTGTTGTTGGAATGTCTGGAGGAGTGGATTCCTCTGTTGCTGCCTTACTTTTAAAAGAGCAAGGCTATGATGTCATCGGGATTTTTATGAAAAATTGGGATGATACGGATGAAAATGGTTTTTGTACAGCAACAGAAGACTATAATGACGTTATCCGTGTTTGTAACCAAATTGGGATTCCGTATTATGCGGTCAATTTTGAAAAGCAATATTGGGACAAGGTGTTTACGTATTTTCTTGATGAATATAAAGCAGGCCGAACACCGAATCCAGATGTGATGTGTAATAAAGAAATTAAGTTTAAAGCCTTTTTAGAGCACGCGATGAATTTAGGTGCAGATTATTTAGCAACTGGTCATTATGCACGCGTTGAATATCGTGACGGAGAATACAAAATGCTCCGTGGAATCGATGAAAATAAGGATCAAACGTACTTTCTTAACCAGCTTAGTCAAGAGCAATTAGAAAAAGTCATGTTTCCAATTGGAAATATTGAGAAGTCAAAGGTCCGCGAATTAGCAAGGGAAGCAAATCTTGCTACAGCAACTAAAAAAGATAGTACCGGTATTTGCTTTATTGGGGAAAAGAATTTTAAACAATTTCTTGGTAGCTATTTACCTGCTCAGCCAGGCAATATGGAAACCTTCGATGGAAAAGTCGTTGGCAAGCATGATGGACTGATGTATTACACGATTGGTCAACGTCATGGACTGGGAATTGGCGGTGCTGGTGAGCCATGGTTCGCGATCGGAAAAGATTTAAAGAGAAATGTTCTTTATGTTGGGCAAGGCTTCCATAATGAAAAGCTTTATTCTCATTCCATCACAGCAGATACGATAAGCTGGGTTTCGAACAAAGAAATTCCATCAACCTTTGAATGTACAGCGAAATTTAGATATCGCCAGCCAGATAATAAAGTGACGGTTGAATTATTAGAGAATAATCAAGTGAAGGTTATTTTCCACGAACCCATTCGCGCGATTACGCCTGGCCAAGCCGTTGTTTTCTATAATGGAGATGAATGTCTTGGTGGCGGAACGATTGATAAGGTTTATAAGGATGGAAAACGATTAGATTACGTTGGATAGTTTACAAAGCTTATTATTAAAAAATGGCCCCGATTCTGTTATTTTTGAATCGGGGTCTACTCATGATGGCGAAAAAATATGCTATACTTTTTAACAAGTTAATACGATAGGAGTGGCGTTATTATGGATAAAAATAAAGCGGGAATTCAATATATGCAAGAGGGAAATTGGGAAGAAGCAGCGAAAACGTTTATGGAAGCCATTGAAGAAAATCCAAACGATGCAATTTCATATATAAATTTTGGCAATGTTCTATCTGTGCTTGGTGACCATGAACGGGCAATAAAATTTTATGAAAAAGCGATGGAATTAGATGAAAATGCTGCCTCAGCTTATTATAGTGCTGGTAATCTCTATTACAATCTTGAGCAATTTGAGCAAGCGAAAAATATGTTTGAAACGGCAATGAGAAAAGGACTGGAATCAGGCGATAACTATTTCATGTTGGGGCTTTCATTAGTAGCCTTAGAACAAGGAAGACTAGCATTACCTTACTTGCAACGTAGTACAGAATTAAACAAGTTTGATGCAGAAGCTTTCTTCCAATATGGACTATGCTTAGCGCAAAATGAGTTGATTGATGAAGCTGTATGCCAATTTGAAAAATGTATCGAAATCGAACCAGAGCACGCTGATGCTTTCTATAATTTAGGGGTTGCCTTCGGATTTAAGGAAGACGAGGAAAAAGCACTTGAATATTTTAATCGTGCACTAGAAATCCAACCTGATCACTTATTAGCTGGTTACGGTAAAAAATTAATTGAGAAAAAGGAATTACATTAGAATAAAACATTGTCTTTAGAATAAATCGGAAAGGAGGATACTTGATTTTGGAAAAGGATAACGCTCAACTTAACTTATTTCCTGAGCAGGAGAAGAAATACATAAAAGGTAAGCATCTTGTGACCATTTTTCATAATGAACAAAATTTATATACGGTTTTGCGCATTCGGGTTGAGGAAACGAATGAACAGTATGATGACAAAGAAGCTGTTATTACCGGGTACCTTCCGAAGATTCATGAGCAAGAGACGTATATATTTTACGGTGAATTTAAAGATCATCCGAAATTTGGCGTTCAATTTCAGGCCAATCATTTTCAAAAGGATATTCCACAGACGAAACAAGGTGTTGTTAACTATTTATCTGGTGAGCTTTTTAAAGGGATCGGCGTCAAAACAGCGGAAAATATTGTTGCGACTTTAGGAGAGAATGCCATTTCACGAATCTTGCAAGAACCTTCCTTGCTTGATAGTGTCCCTAGACTTCCACCTGATAAAGCAAAAGCTTTATATGATACGCTTATGGAGCATCAAGGGCTAGAACAAGTGCTCATAGCTCTTAATCAATATGGCTTTGGTCCTCAGTTATCAATGAGAATTTATCAAATGTATAAAGAACTAACCCTTGATATGATTCAAAAGAATCCATACAAGCTTGTTGAGGATATTGAAGGCATAGGATTTGGTCGAGCAGATGAGTTAGGCTTTCAGATCGGAATATCAGGTGGCCACCCAGATCGAATAAGAGCGGCATGTTTATATATTCTTGAGATGGAGAGCATGCAGGTAGGCCATGTTTATATTGAGGCTAGCTCACTCTTGCAAAGTACCAAAGCACTGCTAGAAGAAAACAAACGCGATGAGATTGACTTTTCTGCGATATCTACGGAAATGATAAAGCTTGGAGAAGAAGGGAAAATTATTGTTGAAGAACAAAAAGTGTACTTGCCTTCACTTTACTTTTCCGAAAAAGGGCTAGTAAACAATATTAAACGAATTTTAAGTCAGACGGAATATGAACAACAATTTCCTGAATCAGAGTTTTTATTAGCGCTCGGAAGTTTAGAGGAACGACTAAAGGTTCAATATGCTCCTTCACAGAAGGAAGCGATCCAAACAGCATTAATGCAACCGATGCTCATCTTAACAGGTGGACCAGGAACAGGAAAGACGACAGTCATTAAAGGAATTGTAGAACTGTTTGCTGAATTGCATGGCTGCTCATTGAATCCGAAGGACTATAAAAAAGAAGAGCCCTTTCCATTCCTTCTTGCAGCTCCGACTGGAAGAGCAGCGAAAAGGATGACAGAATCAACTGGCTTACCTGCTGTTACGATTCATAGATTGTTGGGCTGGAATGGAACGGAAGGATTTGATCATCATGAAGATAATCCTCTTGAAGGAAAAATATTAATTGTTGATGAAACATCAATGGTAGATATATGGCTCGCAAATCAGCTTTTTAAAGCTCTTCCAGATTCTATTCAAGTCATTTTAGTTGGGGATGAGGATCAACTTCCATCCGTAGGGCCTGGACAAGTATTAAAGGATTTACTTCGCTCAGAAAGAATTCCTGTTGTGCGGTTGACAGATATATACCGTCAGGCAGAAGGCTCATCAATAATCGAGCTTGCTCATGAAATGAAAAAAGGAAGATTACCGGCGAATATTACTGCTCCGCAGGCTGACCGGTCATTTTTCAAATGCCATACGAGTCAAATCTCAACCGTTGTCGAAAAAGTCATAACGAATGCGAAGAAAAAAGGCTACTCAGCAATGGATGTTCAAGTTTTGGCTCCGATGTATCGTGGGCCTGCAGGTATTGATAAGTTAAACGAAATTGTGCAAGAAATTTTTAATCCGAATCCCGATGGAACGAGGAAAGAATTAGCTTTTGGTGATGTGAAATATCGTATCGGTGATAAAGTTCTACAGCTTGTTAATCAGCCGGAAAACAATGTTTTTAATGGGGATATGGGTGAGATCGTTTCGATTTTTTATGCGAAGGAAAATACTGAGAAGCAGGATATGATAATCGTTTCTTATGAAGGAATTGAAGTAACATATACAAAACAGGACTTAAATCAAATCACACATGCGTATTGCTGCTCTGTTCATAAATCTCAAGGAAGCGAATTTCCTATTGTTATCCTTCCAGTCGTGAAGAGCTATTATCGAATGCTCCGTCGGAATCTCCTTTATACTGCAATCACTCGTAGCAAGCAATTTCTCATATTGTGTGGTGAAGAAGACGCGTTGAAGCTAGGTGTTGAAAGGGCAGATGAACAAGCGAGATTAACAACACTTACCGAAAAGCTTCAAGAGGCGATCACGAATCATGAGTTTCTTGAAAAAAAACAAGAAGAACACGAAGATGAAGCATTTTCTTATGAGGAAATATTGATGAAAATCGACCCGTTAATCGGAATGGAAAATATCACACCGTATGACTTTATGGAAAAAGCATAAAGCTAATGAAGAACAGTCCACCATAGAGGCTGTTCTTTTTCTATTTTAAAGGAGGTTTAATTAGATGGGAAAATGGAATGAAGAAGCGGCACCAAATAATAATTTGAACCCTATAGAAATTAAATCGCCAAAACAAGTGGGAAAATCAGAACAAAAAACGAATGGTTTGATTAACCAAATTAAGAAAGCAAATGATGTGATTTTTTAAAATGAAAAACCGTAAACTAAGAATGTTCCAGGAGGGTGGGACAACTATTGCGGACATTTTCATTATTAAAAGGTATGCCTATAGTAGATGTGAAAAGTGGAGCAAAAATAGGTGAGGTTTCCGATATACAGATTACAGGTGAAGGAAATGTCAAAGGGTTATTAGTTCAAAAAGGTGCTTTCCTGAAAAAAACATTTCTCATTGATATTAACGACGTTTCTTCCTTTGGTTGGGATGGGGTAATGGTTCACGACCAGTCCGCCCTTCAACCATTAAAAGATAAGAGTGATTACACCTTTGAAAGTGAAAACAGTCTTGCTGGGAAGGTAATGATGACTAGAGAAGGTGAAAAGCTAGGTTTGCTTGAAGATGTATATTTTCAAGAAGAAGTGGGGACAATCGTAGGGTACGAATTATCTGATGGTTTCTTTTCAGACATGCTCGAAGGTAAACGAGTGATTAAAACAGATAAGCCACCTGCGATTGGAAAAGACACCATCATTGTAAATGTGAAAATGTGAGGTGTTTTTTCCATGCTTAAATGTCCTAATTGTAAAAGTAAAGATATTGGAAAAATTGGAATAAACCAATATTACTGCTGGGGCTGTTTTATTGAATTAACTGTATCGAATGGAGAAATTAATACCCATCAAGTAGAGGAAGATGGGACATTAAGCTCTCTTGATGATTTATTTAATGATGAAGAACGTCGTTATTTGTCTTAAACAAGTTATAAAATAACTTTATCCTTAATAGAGGTGAGACGATTGAATCGAATTTTAACCTCAGCAATTGTTTTCGGAGCGGGTATGGCAGCGTATAATATGGCTCAAAAAAATAACTTAATGTCTAAACGTAATGTAAAAAGGCTGCAAAGAAAAATGACCAGAGCATTGTTTTAAACTTTTTATATCCTAGTTTTTTTGTCAAATTAAGGGCTGACAAATATGTGTTAGCCCTTTTTCCATGCATAAAAAGTAAAGCATCCTCTCACAATAAAATTAGAGGAGGAAGGAAATGTGGATATTCGCATAAAATGGTTTTATCGGCTCGGTTTTCTCCTCCTTTTATTTATCGTCATATTTGTTTTTTTAAAGCTTAAAGATTTGTGGTTACCCATCCTGAATGTAATCGTTACTGTTTTTATTCCGTTTATTCTTGCGGCTTTTATTACATATTTGCTTCACCCTTTAGTACAAAGGCTTTCTGAAAGTGGTCTTCATAAGGGTGTCGCCGTCCTTATTATTTATGTTCTATTCTTTGGTGGGGTAGGGTATTCGCTTTATAAAGGAGTCCCGGTTTTTATTCATCAGTTAAAGGATTTATCAGAAAGTGCCCCCCAATTTGCAAACCAATATCGAAGTTGGATTTCAATTATTCAGGAAAAAACAGCCACTTGGCCTGAAGGGTTACAAATGAGAATTGATGAAGGCATCCTGGCATTAGAGTCAGCTCTTGATGATTTACTTACAAAAAGCATCAATGTCCTTATCGAAATATTAAATTATTCGCTAGTCATTTTACTTATCCCATTTATTTCTTTTTATATGATAAAGGATTTTGATTTGATTAAGCGGACTGCATGGTATTTAACTCCTAGAAAATGGCGAAAGGAAGGGATGTTGTTTTTACGGGATGTAGATAAATCGCTTGGTAACTATATTAGGGGGCAGTTATTAGTTTGCGCTACCATCGGTGCTATTTCAGCTTTGCTATTTTGGATATTTGGGATGAAGTATTCCCTTTTATTAGGTTTTTTCATAGGCTTAACAAATATAATTCCATACTTTGGGCCATTATTTGGGCTTATTCCAGCGGTAGTTATCGCAGCGACAATGTCTGTCAAAATGGTAATTATTTCAGTTGCTATTGTGCTTGTTCTTCAATTTATTGAGGGAAATATTCTATCCCCATTAATCGTTGGGAAAAGCCTCGATATGCATCCGCTTTTTATTATTTTTGCCTTATTAGTTGGAGGAGAGGCTGGTGGAGTTCTTGGACTTGTCATAGCTGTCCCGTTATTAGCCATTCTTAAAGTGAGCCTTGTTCATGCGAGATTCCATTTTTTAAAGGGAAAAGCTCAAAAAAATTCATATTTTCACAGGAAAGATTGACAAACTTGTTTTTTAATCGCTATAATGCGACTATAAGATTTACTTGAGTAGGTAATTCGCCATATCATAACATGAAGAAGGAACGAGTATGTTATAGACCATCTAAAGAGAGGGAATTCCACGGTTGAAAGAATTCCTAGATGAAGGGTAACAGAACGCTATTCCGGAGTGCAGCTAATCCCTGCCGTTTATCCGCGTTAAGGATCTCAGAGATGAAAGCATTAGGATGTTAGGACAACGGTCTGGCTCCAGCGCTTTTCAAATCAGGGTGGTACCGCGAGCATGCTCTCGTCCCTGTCCAGGGATGGGGGCTTTTTGTGTTTTAAAAATTTAAAGGAGGCATTTTTTATGAAGTATTTATCAGGTACTGACATTCGACGAATGTTTTTAGAGTTTTTTAAAGAAAAGGGCCATGCTGTAGAGCCTAGTGCATCTCTTGTACCACATGATGACCCATCTCTCTTATGGATCAATAGCGGTGTTGCAACATTAAAAAAATATTTTGATGGCCGTGTGATTCCGGAAAACCCACGCATTACGAATGCACAGAAATCCATCCGAACAAATGATATTGAAAATGTTGGAAAGACAGCTCGTCACCATACATTTTTTGAAATGCTAGGGAACTTTTCAATTGGCGATTACTTTAAAGAAGAAGCTATTGAATGGGCATGGGAATTTTTAACGGATGAGAAATGGATTGGTTTTGAAAAGGAAAAGCTTTCTGTTACGATTCATCCTGAAGATGAAGAAGCGTTCGCAATTTGGCGAGAAAAAATTGGTGTACCAGAGGAAAGAATTATTCGATTGGAAGGAAACTTCTGGGATATCGGAGAAGGTCCAAGTGGTCCAAACACAGAGATTTTCTATGATCGCGGTCCTGAACATGGAGATGATGAAAGCGATCCGGAACTATATCCTGGCGGTGAGAATGAACGATATTTAGAGGTTTGGAATCTTGTTTTCTCAGAATTCAACCATAATCCTGATGGAACTTATACTCCACTTCCGAAAAAGAATATTGATACTGGAATGGGTCTAGAGCGGATGGCTTCTGTTGTCCAAAACGTCCCAACGAACTTTGATACAGATCTGTTTATGCCAATCATCCGTGGTACAGAGGAGATTTCTGGTGAGAAATATGGCCAGAGCAAAGAAAATGATACTGCGTTTAAAGTTATCGCAGACCATATTCGTACAGTTTCATTTGCTGTAGGGGATGGTGCCCTACCTTCTAATGAAGGTCGCGGCTATGTTTTACGCCGTTTACTACGTAGAGCTGTTCGATATGCAAAGCAAATTAATATTAATCGTCCATTCATGTATGAGCTTGTACCGGTGGTAGGCGAAATCATGGTTGATTTCTATCCACAGGTAAAAGAAAAAACAGAATTTATCCAAAAAGTAATCAAAAATGAAGAAGAGCGTTTCCATGAGACACTTTATGAAGGGTTAGCGATTTTATCAGATGTGATGAAAAAGGAAAAAGAAAAAGGTAGCAATGTTATTCAAGGGGAAGATGTTTTCCGTTTGTATGATACATATGGCTTCCCAGTTGAGCTGACAGAAGAATATGCTGAAGAAGAAGGCATGAAGGTTGACCATGATGGCTTCGAAGTTGAAATGAACCGTCAGCGCGAACGTGCTCGTGCAGCAAGACAAGATGTTGATTCTATGCAGGTCCAAGGCGGAGTACTAGGTGAAATTAAAGTAGACAGTGAATTTGTTGGCTATGATACTTTACAGGTTGAGGCAATGGTTGTCACTATCGTTAAAGATGGGCAATTAGTAGACACAGTAAATGCAGGAGATGAAATTCAATTCATTCTGGATGTTACTCCTTTCTATGCAGAGAGTGGCGGACAAATTGCCGATAAAGGATTATTAGAAGCTGATGGATTACGAGTAGCGATTAAAGATGTTCAAAAAGCACCGAATGGGCAAAATCTCCATAAAGCTATTGTGGAGTCAGGAACAATGACAACAAATGATAAGGTAATGGCAACGGTTAATGAACTTAATCGTTCGAAAATTATTAAAAACCATACAGCTACTCACCTATTACATCAGGCATTAAAGGATGTTTTAGGAACACATGTCAACCAAGCAGGTTCATTAGTAGGGCCAGATCGTTTGCGTTTTGACTTCTCTCATTTTGGTCAAATTACAGATGAAGAGCTGGAGAAAATTGAAACGATCGTGAATGAACAAATTTGGCGTAGTCTAGACGTACAAATTGATTACAAAGATATCGATGAAGCAAAAGCAATGGGTGCTATGGCACTATTCGGCGAAAAATACGGAAAAATTGTTCGTGTTGTTCAAGTTGAAGACTATAGCTTAGAGCTTTGTGGTGGCTGTCATGTTCCAAACACAGCTGTAATCGGGTTATTTAAAATCCAATCTGAAAGTGGAATTGGAGCAGGAACTCGCCGTATTGAAGCTGTAACAGGTGAGGCTGCATATCAAATATTAAACGACCAAATTTCGATTTTAAAAGATGCAGCAAGCAAATTAAAAGCAAATCCTAAGGATTTAGCAACAAAAATCGATAGTTTGCTTAGTGACATGAAGCATCTACAGCGCGAAAATGAATCACTAGCAGCAAAATTGGGAAATATTGAAGCAGGAAGTCTTGTGACAAAGGTAAAAGAAATAAATGGTGTTCCTGTTTTAGTTGCCAAAGTGGCAGCAACTGATATGAATAATTTGCGTAATATGGCAGATGACTTAAAGAATAAGCTGGGTTCAGCGATTGTGGTTCTTGGAAGTGTTAATGAAGAAAAAGTTAACTTAATTGCTGGCGTCACAAATGACCTGATTGAAAAAGGTTACCAAGCAGGGAAAATTGTTAAGGAAGTAGCAACACGCTGTGGCGGTGGCGGCGGTGGCCGTCCAGATATGGCACAGGCTGGCGGTAAAGATCCTGAAAAGCTTGACAGTGCGTTAAACTTTGTTGAACAATATATAAAATCCTTTTGATATCCTAACAAAGTAGTGTAAAATGAAGGCAAGACTAGAATCTTCCGTTCCAATTTCCAATAAAAAGCGAGGTGTAAGAAATGAGCTCATTTGATAAAACAATGAGATTCAACTTTCCTGAGGAACCCATTGAACATGATGTCAATCAAGTGCTTTTTCAAGTATATGAAGCTCTACAAGATAAAGGATACAACCCAATTAATCAAATAGTTGGTTATTTGCTTTCTGGAGATCCTGCTTACATTCCCCGCCATAAGGATGCACGCAATATCATCCGCAAACTTGAACGGGACGAAATTATTGAAGAGCTAGTTAAGTCATATTTAAAACAGCATCGAAAGGAATAAAGTATGCGGACGATGGGACTTGATGTCGGCTCGAAAACAGTCGGCGTTGCTCTAAGCGATGCATTCGGGTGGACTGCACAGGGCTTAGAAACCATTAAGATTAATGAAGAAAAACAAGATTACGGTTTTTCTAAACTCGGTCAAATTATTAAAGAACATGAAGTAAGCAAAATTGTTGTCGGTTTACCAAAGAATATGAATGGGACGATTGGACCAAGAGGGGAAGCAAGTCAATTTTTTGCTTCCGAGCTAGAGAAGCTATTTGGTTTGCCTGTTATCCTTTGGGATGAGCGTTTAACAACAATGGCTGCTGAAAGGGTTCTTCTTGAAGCGGATGTCAGCCGACAAAAGCGAAAAAAAGTGATTGATAAAATGGCTGCAGTTATGATTTTACAAGGCTACTTAGATAGTCAAAACTAATGAGGTGAATATAATGGATCACGGAGAAAACAATATTACTGTAATAGACGAAGATGGCAACGAACAATTATGTGAAGTGCTATTCACATTTGATTCAGAGGAATTTGGCAAGTCATATGTACTATACTATCCAGTTGGAGCAGATGAAGATGATGAAGAGGAAACAGAAATTCACGCTTCTGCATTTATTCCAAGTGAAGACAATAAAGACGGCGAACTAATGCCAATCGAAACAGAAGAAGAGTGGGATTTAATCGAGGAAATGCTTAATACATTCCTTGATGAAGAGGAAGAATAAAGAAAAGAGGAAGCTGGCCGAAACGGTCAGCTTCTTTTTTATGATAAATGTATATTTGATAATTCGAGAAAATGGCTTTGACTGCTGATGTGACTACTTCTACTTTTCTTATTGAAATGAATTATAGTATAATAAGCCGGAGTAGAAGGTAAGTGAGCTTTTTAGATTGGTGGGGATTAAATGTCAGTTGATGACAAAAAAGAAAAGAAAGAATTCATACGTAATAAAATGATGGAGCGTCAAAGCGAAGCTAGAATCGTGAGACGGATTGTCCTAATCATTGCGATCATATTAATTATTTCAGTTGGTGCTGTTGCAGGTGGAGGTTATTTTTATCTTAAATCTGCCCTAGAGCCGATGAATCCTGATAGCAATATAGAAAAGGAAATTAATATCCCAATTGGCTCGTCTGCATCTGGTATCGGCAAAATTTTAGAGGAAAATGGAATTATTAAGGATGCACGAGTTTTCAAATATTACGTTAAATTTAAAAATGAAACAGGCTTCATGGCTGGTGATTATACATTAAAACCTTCTATGACGTTGCCTGAAATTATCGCAAACTTAAAAACTGGAAAAATTCAAGAAGATTTAGTTTTTAAAATGACCATTCCTGAAGGAAAGCAGCTAGAGCAAATTGCTGGGATTATTGCCGAGAAAACAAACCGCAATCCTGAAGAGGTTTTTAATAAACTAAATGAAAAAGCATTTATTGAATCTTTAATGGCAAAATATCCGGATTTATTAACGGAGGAAATACTTCATAAAGATATTAAGTATCCGTTAGAGGGTTATTTATTCCCAGCGACGTATCCATTTTATAAAGAAGATCCGACTATTGAGGAAATCGTTACACCAATGATTGAAAAAACACTCTCCGTTATTAGCGAGTATCAAGCGGAAATGGATGAAAGAGATATGACCGTTCATCAATTATTAACGATGGCTTCATTAATTGAGGAAGAAGCAACAGCGAAAGTGGACCGTGACCAAATTTCGAGTGTATTTTATAATCGTTTAAAGATTGGCATGCCATTACAAACGGACCCAACAGTGCTTTATGCAAAGGGTGAGCATCAGTCTAGAGTTGTATATAAAGATTTAGAAATAGATTCACCTTTTAACACGTATAAGAACCCTGGGTTGACACCTGGTCCAATTGCAAACGCTGGAGTCACTTCCATTGAAGCAGCTTTATTCCCAGCGGAAACAGACTATTTATATTTCCTTGCAACACCAACAGGCGAGGTTCTGTTTTCAAAAACGTTAGACGAGCACAATATAAAGAAAGCTCAGCATATTGGGAAGTAGAAAAATTAGCAATCCGAAAATATTTATGTTAAAATAATTCGAGTGTTTTAAGATAAGTTTTTTAGTTTAAGAATTGGCTAGCTCCGGGCGCCATCGGCTTGAGGTCATAAGCCGATAAGCGGGCGCCCTGCGCTTTTTTATGTAGCGTGAACCACAGAGTAAGTATGGATATCGGTGTTATAGCCAATAGTACAGAAATCATGTACTTTTATATCCGTTCTGTGAACGCTATTTTTTCTTGTCCAAAAGAAAATGATATAAATAGCGAACTGTATAGGACTCAAGGTGGTGAAAGCATGCAAAACGAAAAACTGCATGTGTATTTAGAGGAATTAATTCCTGAAAGGCCAGAGCTATTAATAGAAATGGAGCAATTTGCAAGGGAAAACGGCGTTCCAATTATGGAGATAGTTGGAATTGAAGCAATGTTACAGCTTCTGCGTATTCAAAAGCCCTCAAACATTCTTGAAGTTGGAACAGCCATCGGCTATTCTGCCTTACGAATGGCATTTGCCTTACCTGGATGTAAAATTGTGACTATAGAAAGAGATGTCAAGCGCTATAAGCTTGCTGAGCAATATATTCAAAAAGCGGACAAGTCATCACAAATTACAATTATTAAAGGTGATGCGCTTGAAAGTGAACCTGCTGTAAAAGAATATGGACCATTTGACGTGATTTTTATCGATGCAGCAAAAGGACAGTATCAACGATTCTTCGAAATGTATTCTCGATATTTAACGAAAGATGGAAT
>JAEWIG010000066.1 GCA_023387295.1 Bacillota bacterium
TTCCCCTGTTTTAATAATAGAGAAAAACGACTAAAAGTGGTCGGGAACACAATTGCTTCCATATCCTCCGTTTCATCACTTAAGGATACAAAAGCCATTGGTACCCCTTTTTTCGTACGGATTTTCTTTATAGCAGTCACATAAGCAACCGTCCTAACACGTTTTGCAGCCGGCTTCAAGTTGATTAGCGGCAATGTTCCTAACAGCGAAAAATATTTCACAAACATGGAAACTGGGTGGTCTGATAAGTAGAGTCCTAGAATTTCTTTTTCCCTAGCAAGCTTATCCTCTGTCGGCATTGGTTCAACCTCTGTATATTTTGGTTTCGGGAAAAAGCTATCATCAGAAAAAAATTCATACTGTTCATCATCTGCCTTCAGTAATTGGGCATGATCAAGTGCTGCATCGAGGGTAGCAAGTAAAATAGCTCGATCTTTTCCAAACTCATCCAAACTTCCTGAGTATACTAACGCCTCTAATACTTTTCTGTTAACAGCTTTTGAAGACACTCTTATACAGAAATCAAATAAATCTGTAAATCGTTTATTTTTCCGAGCTTGAAATATTTCTTTCAACGCTGCTACCCCTACCCCCTTAATAGCTGCGAGACTAAACCTAATGGATTCCTTTTCTACTAAAAAAGAATACCCACTATAATTAATGGATGGTGGAAGAATAGAGAGTTTCATTTGTTTCAATTCTCTTAAATACTGAGCGACCTTCTCATCATTTCCGCTAACTGACGTCAGAAGAGCCGCCATAAAATGTAAAGGGTAGTGGGTCTTTAAATAGGCGAGCTGATAGGAAATCATGCTGTATGCAACGGCATGGCTACGGTTAAAGCCATAATTCGCAAAACGAACAATTAAATCATATATATCGTTGGCTGTTTTTTCATTGTAGCCATTATTTATAGAACCATTTACAAAGCGTTTACGCTCTCTATCCAGAGCTTCTTTTTGCTTTTTGCTAACTGCTCGACGCAGTAAATCTGCTTCACCAAGTGTAAATCCCGCCATTTTTGCAGCAATTTGCATAATTTGCTCTTGATAAACAATAACCCCGTATGTACTTTCAAGAATTGGGATTAAATCAGGATGAGGATAAGCAACCTTCTGCTTACCATGCTTCCTCTCAATGAAAAGCGGAATGTTTTCCATTGGCCCTGGCCTATTTAACGCATTGACAGCTACAATATCCTCAAAACAGGTTGGTCGAAGATTTTTTAATACTCTTTGGACCCATTCTGCTTCAAGCTGAAATATCCCAGACGTATTACCACTTCCTAGAAGGGCAAAAGTAGCTTCATCATCAAGAGGAATGGATTTAATATCTAGTTTTTCTCCTGTTTTTCTTTGAACGGAGGATACAATATTTTCAATTAAAGTTAAATTTCTAAGCCCTAGAAAATCCATTTTTAATAACCCTACATCTTCAAGATGGTCCATTGAATATTGAGTTAAATAAACATTGTCATGACCGTTCTGAATAGGGATGACATTCACTAAAGGATTTTCGCTAATGACTACTCCAGCTGCATGTGTGGATGTATGCCTTGGCAAGCCTTCAAGCTTAAGCGCTGTTTCAAAGAGCTTACGATTTTCGTTAGACTCATTAATAAATAATCTTAATGATTCCGATTCTTTATAAGCGTCCTTCAAGGTGATCCCTAACTTCGATGGAATCCTTCGAGAAAGATGTTCTAACTCCTTTGCATTCAAGCCAAATGCTCTTCCTACATCTCGAAGAGCAGATTTTGCAGCAAGTGTTCCAAAGGTAATGATTTGGGCAACATGAAGCTCACCATATTTCTGTGAAACATATTTAATGACATCATCCCGTTTCGTATCAGGAAAATCGATGTCAATATCCGGCATAGTGACACGTTCAGGATTTAAAAAGCGTTCAAAAAATAACTTATGTTCAATTGGATCGACATCAGTAATATATAAAACATAAGCAACCATTGAACCAGCAGCCGATCCCCTTCCTGGACCTGTTAGAATTCCATTTTCTCTGGAAAAGCGCATGAAATCCCACACAATTAGGAAGTAGTCGCTGAAATTCATTTTCTTAATAATTTCGAGTTCATATTTAAGCCGAGCTTTATGATCTTCAGTTGGATTTTCATACCTTTCTTTAAACCCTTCCCAGCAAATCTTTTCAAGCAGAACATCAGCAGAGATTTGATTCTGGACTGGATATTTAGGTAAGTTTTGCTGATTAAGCTCTAGAGTTACGTTGCATTGAGCAGCAATTTTCAAGGTATTTTCCAGTGCATCAGGGTATTCTGAAAATAGCTCTACCATCTCTTCTGCCGTTTTCAAGTAATATTTATCACTTCCAAGGCGGTTGAATCCCTCATCTGATAATTTAACACCGTGCTTTATTGCCAGTAGGCACTCATGTGCAGATGAGTCCTCTCGAGTCAAATAATGTACATGATTGGAAATTGTTAAAGAAATACCTGTTTCCTTAGCAATTTGTACAATGCCTTCACGAATATTCTCTTCCCGTTTCGTTTCGTGATTTTGTAGAGTGAGGTAGAATTGCTCCTTTTCGAATATTTGCCTATATTGTTCAGCTATCTTTTTCGCTAATTCTAAATCGTTCGTTTCTATCGATTGCTCAATTTCACCTTCTAATCCCGGACTGATAGCTATTAATCCTTTTGAATAGGCCTTTAACCATTTTACTGGAATTCCCTCAGGTGATTTGGTTTGGACGACACTTGTAATTTTCAATAAATTCTGGAAACCTATATTGTTTTTCGCTAACAAAACAAGCGGATAGGACTCTTTTTCCGTACTTTCACTTATAACATCAACAGTTAACCCCATTATTGGTTTAATACCTTGCTTTAAGCACTCCTTGTAAAAAGCAATAGCCCCGTACATAACATTATGATCAGTTAATGCTAGAGCTCGAAACCCCTTTTGTTTTGCGTTTGCTACTAATTGCTCTACAGTAGCTGTACTCGAGAGCAGACTAAATGCACTATATACCTGAAGGTGAATAAATGACACATCGTTCACACCCTTATTCTTCTATATATATCTATTATAGGACGGTCGAATAAAAAAAGAAAATATGTTCTCATTTTCTTTTTAAAACAAAATCGTCGTTGGATTCATTAATAGGAAAAAACTCTTTTCGCATAAATTATTGTTTTTGTCTTTCAAATTTAGCCCGTTGATTTCCGCTGCGGGCACTTGCTTTCCGCTCCAATCAACTCAGATAGTTAAATAAAAATTGCACAAAAAACAAACTTTACATTAAACATAATTTCCAAAGTTTGTCCATATGATCTAGTAGTGGAATTGAAGAAGAAGAAAAATCCTACAGTTAGGAAGGATGAATGTGAAGATTCAACCTTTTTTTGCTTCATTAATTGATAGTTATTTCATTGCACTTGGCGTATTAATTGGGGGCTCGATTATCGGCAGCTTAGCTGCTTTTTTAACGGGAAAGCCACCGCTAACGGAAGCCTATCGGATTTCGAATATTATTCGAATATGGGCCATTATCGCTGCGATCGGAGGAACATTTGATACGGTATATAGCTTTGAGAAAGGTGTTCTTGATGGTCAAACGAAGGATATTTTCAAGCAATTTCTATTAATATTAGCTGCATTGGGTGGAGCACAGACTGGAGCCATGCTCATTAATTGGTTAACAGGAGAACATATTTCATGAGAATTCCCCCCTATTACCGTAAACCTTCTTGGCAGCGCTTTTTAGCTGGAGCAGCAATTGGGGGAATGATTAGCTGGTTTATTTTTTTATATATTTTTGGCGAATGGCAAGAGAAGTATAGCAAACTAATTCAGAAACAAGAAGAAGATATTGCCCGTCTGACAAATGATAAAAAAATTTGGCAGGAGGAATTTAAAGAGCTTAATAAGAAAAATCAGGAACAGCTCACCGTACAAGAAATAAAAATTAAAATTAAAAACAGTGATAAGTATAAAATGGATTCATTTAGTGTTTTCGAGATAGAGGATCAGCTAAAAGAAGATATTAGTATGATGATAGCTAAGGATATTGACACAGTCTATAAAAGTAGGGAATTAATTAAAAAAATCATCGAAAATAAAGTATTTAAAGTGAATGAAAAGCGATATCGTGTAGATGTAAAGGAGATGGTTATTTATACGACATTATCCATACACCTAGATATTAAACTGGACTAGTGAAGCTCATTGGATAAAGAAAATGGCCAGTCGGTAATACTGGCCATTTTCTTTATTCTTTACATACTTCTTCTAATTCATTTATAACCTTCGTCATATCATCCCAAGAATAAATCGAAGCCCCAGCAGCAAGAGGATGACCTCCACCACCGTAATTTCTCGCAATGCCATTAATAACAGGTCCTTTTGAACGGAAACGAACGCGAATTTGATCGTCTTCCTCTATGAAGAAAACCCAAGCTTTAATACCAGCGATATGTCCAAGTGCACCTACTAGAAGCGACGCTTCAGTCGACTTTACATGGAACTCCTTTAATAATTCCTTCTGTAAAACCATTATCGCAACACCGTTTTGTTTCATTTCAAAATTTTGGAGAACGTATCCATTTAATTTCACGACATTCGGTGAAAGTTCATACATTTTATCAAAAAGCTCCGGTCTTGAAAAATTGTAATGAATTAGCTCACCCGCATAGGTGAACGTCTTCTCCGTCGTACTAGGAAAAAGAAATCTACCTGTATCCCCAACGATTCCTGCAAATAATAATCTTGCAGCTTCATCTGACATTTTTAAACCATGATCTTTGCCAGCTAAATAAAACTCATAAATCATCTCACTAACTGAGCTGGCATCTGTATCTACCCACATCATGTCTCCATATGGATCTTCATTCGGATGGTGGTCAATTTTTATTAACTTATCTCCTAATTCGTATCGATCATCGCAAATCCGCTCTGCATTTGCTGTATCACAAACAATGACTAATGACCCGTTATATGTTTCATTTGGGATATTATCTAGTCTTCGAAGATAGTGAAGTGTCTCTTCCTCTTGCCCGACTGTATAGATGTTCTTTTCAGGGAATGAGGCTTTTAAAATCTCTGCTAAGCCTCCTTGTGAACCGTAGGCATCTGGGTCAGGACGTACATGCCGATGAATAATAATCGTTTCATACTGCTTGATTGTTTCCAAAATTTTCTCTTTCATGGGGTTCTCCTTTTATAAAGATATTCATCAATTTCGCCTTCGCAAATTTGAAACATATGCTTAACTTATAGCATTTTCTTCCGATTCTCGGTAAAATATAGTAAATTAAAGAAATTCGGAGGTTATAAAATGCCTGTTTTAGTCATTTTGATTACCATTTCACTATCATTTTATATTTTTTATAAAGTAAAGTATGTAAGAAGCAGACGACCAATAGAAAGAAAATGGCTCTCTTCTAAGTCAAGTGTTGCCCTTGGACTGTTTGTCGCTCTTTTTGGTGTAAATCAGTTGTTCTTAAACGGCAATACGATCACCTATATTATTGCGACCATCTTCATTCTATTAGGTGGCTATAATATTTTTGGTGGTGTTAGAGCTTATAATTATTATTTTCCTCTTGCTGTAGAAGAAGCAAAAAACAATTAATTTTCAAAAGGGCTGTCCGAAAACGAAGAACTAGGCACTTATCGGACAGGCCCTTCTTCCTTGAAGCATGGAGTGTGCGAATGAAGGCGTTGCCGAAGGACTTAGTAATTTTAGCCTTCGAATCCCTATTACCTCTCTATAAGTTGGCACATCATCATAGCTTTCCCTACGAGAACCCCTTCATTGTAAACTTCAACATCTACTTTTCCGAATTTACGACCGACTTCTAACACTTTCGGATAAATTTCTAGCATACTTTCAATTTGTACAGGTTTAATAAAATAAATCGTCATATTTTCAACGACTAAATCGCCTTTTTTATAATTCCGTAAAACGCGATTTGCTGCTTCGGAAACGATCGTTGTAAAGACTCCGTATGAAATCGTTCCAAGATGATTCGTCATTTGTGGAGTTACTTCACACCTATATGTGTCTTCTCCTTTAGACTTCTCTCTCGTTAACACCAACTGATTTGTTACGATATCGTCGATGGTCTCGCCTACTTGCGGTTGGCGTTGAATCATTTGCAGTGCTTTTAGCACGTCCTGTCTACTGATGATTCCTTCAAGCTTATTAGAATCATCGATTACAGGAAGAACTTCAATTCCTTCCCACACCATCATATGCGAGGAGGAAGCGACACTTGTCTTTCCTCTAACGGTCATTGGTGATTTTGTCATAATTTTTTCAATCGGTGTTTCAGGATCATGACCCATAATATCTTTAGAGGTAACCATTCCTTGAACCTTTAAATTTCGATCGACCACTGGGAATCGACTATGTCTTGTCTCTCGGTTGTGTTTCAACCAATCGGCAACTTTATCCGTTGTATTGATATAGACTGTCTCTTCAAGGGGTGTTAAAATATCTTCTACAAGAATGATTTCTTTTTTTATTAATTGATCGTATATCGCACGATTAATCATCGTGGCAACTGTAAAGGTATCATAGCTACTTGAAATAATCGGCAATTGCAATTCATCTGCAAGCTTCTTAACATTGTCTTCCGTATCAAATCCACCAGTAATTAAAACCGCCGCACCTGCCTTTAGAGCTAACTCATGCGCACGAGTTCGGTTTCCGACAATTAGTAGGCTTCCGGCATCTGTATAGCGCATCATCGCATCAAGTTGCATGGCTCCTATTAAAAATTTATTCAATGTTTTATGCAAACCATCTCTCCCGCCTAGCACTTGCCCATCGACAATATTGACTACTTCAGCAAAAGTAAGCTTTTCAAAATTCTCTTTTTTCTTCCGTTCAATCCGTATGGTTCCAACTCTTTCAATCGTGCTTACATATCCTTTGTTCTCAGCATCTTTAATCGCTCTGTATGCAGTACCTTCACTAACCGTCAATGCCTTGGCGATCTGTCTAACAGATATCTTTTCTCCAACCGGTAATTCATCGATATATCTTAATATTAGTTCATGCTTCGTAGCCAAGACGTTCACCCTTTATTCTATCTAATTTCCTATATATTCATTATACGGTTAATAACGTCTGGATTTCAATTCGAAGTGTATATGTTCTATTAACGGTAGAAAGAACGTGCTCTTTTTCTTTCATTCAATGTTTGAACAGCTCTCTTCCTAGAAGTGCTTCTTTTTGGAACATAAAGCAAGGCTGTTAAGTTACCCGCGATGACAATAAGTGCAAATGTAAGCCAGATAACAGAAAAAATGCCCGGTAATCCATCGCTGAATACTTGTAGCCTTGGAACAGCAATATAAAGTAATAAACTGCTAAATAGTAAACAAAGTAAATAACGATTTGCTTTCATTTAACTCCCTCCTAAACCTTCCACTTTACAAATATATATGCGGACGAGCAGAGAAAATGAATTTGAAACAAAGGGATTTCGGTAATATATTGGGATGAGCAGATTAAAACTGGCCTCATTGAGGGGTGAAAGACAATTTTTATTGTATAAGTAATTGAAATAGACCTTCATTCTGTCAATGAAGGACTATTTTTAAGGCATTTTTCGCATATATTGTTGTTTTTACCTTCAAATTTAGCCCGTTGATTTCCGCTGCGGGCACTTGCTTTCCGCGGGGAGTGACGTGAGCCTCCATTCCCGCAGGAGTCAAGTGCCCTCCGCTCCAATCAACTCAGATAATCAAACAAAAATTGTTCTATAAAGCAACAAACTTCATTTTAAAAAGTGAATGCATTAAATTTGTTATCAAACCTTTTATAACTCGACTGCTTCTCCAGCCTCAAGCACTATCCCAACACCTTCGTCTAGCATTTCAATAAATTCATAAGGGTCTTGTTTAATCGGTGGGAATGTATTGTAGTGCACCGGTACAACTTGCTTTGCTCCGAGAAGTTTTGCGGCATATGCTGCATCTTCTGGTCCCATTGTAAAATTATCGCCTATTGGCAAAAAGGCTAAATCAATCGGGTGCCTGTCACCAATCAATTTCATATCAGAGAATAGTGCAGTATCTCCTGCGTGATAAATCGTCTTATCCTCTATTGTAATAAGAACACCTGCTGGCATTCCTAAATAAATGATTTGCTTATCCTCTGTCATTAAGCCCGTTCCATGAAAGGCAGGCGTTAATTTCACTTTACCAAAATCAAATTGATAAGCTCCTCCAATACTCATCCCATGAGTCTTTAATCCTTGCCAGCTTAAGTATGTAGCTAACTCAAAATTAGCAATTACGAGCGAATGATGCTTCTTTGCAAGTTCCACTGTGTCTCCAAGATGATCGCCGTGACCATGAGTAACTATAATGACATCTGGCTTTACATCACTAACCTTTAAATCAGTTAAGTCATTTCCTGTAATAAATGGATCGATGAGAATGTTTTTCCCTTTTGATTCAATTTTTACAAATGAATGTCCATGAAATGATACCTTCATTTTTCATTCCCCTTTCTTTCTATTCCTTATAATGTTTATTTCAACGTATACGCTATATATCCTTCTTCTATAAATTTACCATTATTTCAGTACTTTTACTCTGGATCCTATTTATAGAGTATTCCCTTTTCTCCGTATCAAGAAATATGACATAAGTTTGATTTTTTTATTCATATTGTTCTAACAAGTTTACTTTTGCTCATATAATTGCTAATCTTTTTTATATACTTTTTTAAACTAAAGCATTAATTTTTTTGGAGGTCATATCATGAATACACGATTACAGAAATTATCTGGTTGGATGAAGGAACAGAATATTCAGGTTTCATTTATTACTGCACCTGATAATGTTTTTTATTTTAGTGGTTTTTTAAGTGACCCACATGAACGCCTCTTAGGCTTAGCAGTATTTCAAGATGAAGAACCTTTTCTTGTTTGCCCTGCATTAGATAAAACGGATGCTAAGAATGCTGGCTGGAGCCATGAAATTATCAGTTATTCTGATATTGAAAATCCATGGGAGCTTATTGATAAAGCAATCAAAAACCGTGTGAAAAATATAGAAAAGGTAGCCATTGAAAAAGAACACTTAAATGTAGAGCGTTATGAAGTGTTAGCTAATATGTTTAATGGCGCAGCATTTGTTTCTGCAGAAGAAAAGTTAAGAAAACTACGCATGATCAAAGACGAAAAAGAACTTTCGATTCTCCGTGAAGCTTGTGCACTTGCAGACTATGCAATCGAAGTGGGCTGCTCTGAAATTAAAGAAGGTAAAACAGAACTTGATGTTCTCGCTGCTATCGAATTTGCCATGAAGAAAAAAGGGATTAGAGAAATGTCCTTCTCGACAATGGTCCTAACAGGTGCTAACGGTGCCTCTCCACATGGCAATCCAGGAATGACAAAAATCAAAAAAGGCGACTTTGTCCTATTTGATTTAGGTGTGGTTGTTGATGGATATTGCTCCGATATTACAAGAACTGTTGCATACGGAGATATTAATGATAAACAAAGAGAAATTTATGAAACGGTATTGAAAGCTCAGCTCGCTGCAGTTGAAGCTAGTAAACCAGGTGTTTCCTGCTCTCATATTGATTTAACAGCAAGAAACATTATTGCTGAAGCAGACTATGGTGAATATTTCCCACATCGCTTAGGTCATGGTCTAGGTATTGGCGTACATGAGTACCCTTCATTAACAGAAACAAATCCTCTTTTACTAGAAGAAGGAATGGTTTATACGATTGAACCAGGTATTTACGTTCCAGGTGTAGCAGGCGTGAGAATTGAAGATGATTTAGCAGTTACGAAGAACGGAGTAGAAATCTTGACGAAGTTCCCGAAAGAATTACAAGTAATAAAGTAATAGTCAAAACCAGGCATCTTCGCCTGGTTTTTTTATTCGCTAATACAAAATCGTCGACGGATTCCTTGAGCAAGCCTCGATGTTAACGAAGTAATCGTTAGCGAATTGAAAGAAAACCGTCGACATTTTACATATAGGATTGTTAGCAGATATCATTACTTCTTGATATAGTACCTTCATTTTAAATTATCCAATTCATGGTCACTCATCTCTAGTTTTTCGGACGGGATAACGGCTCCACTATTATAGACACTCATGATTTGCTCGCTTACTTGATTTGTCTCCTCATTTAAAGAGTCTTCAGAAAATCCATTCAGGCCACGTTTCTTCATTTTTATTTTTATGCCCCCTTTTTATTGTCGGTAAAATATATTGTTCGTTTTTTTGCTACACATATTCAACAGCTTTTATTGTATAATTAAGGAAAAGGAGGAGATTTAGATGGGGATGAAATATACTAATATTTTAGTTGCAGTAGATGGTTCAACAGCATCAGAGTGGGCTTTTAAGAAATCCATTGAAATTGCGAAACGAAATGATGCGCAATTAACAATAGCGCATATTATTGATACACGAACTTTTGCAACTGTAGAAGCGTACGACCGCACAATTTCTGAAAGAGCAGATATGTTTGCTAGAGAATTAATGGAAAAATACAAGAGCCAAGCAGTTGATGCAGGCGTTCAAAAAGTTGAGTATGTCATTGACTATGGTTCTCCTAAAATTATCATACCTAAAGAAATTGCAAAGAAAAATAATGTTGACTTAATTATCTGTGGTGCAACGGGGATGAATGCAGTTGAGCGTTTCCTAATCGGTAGCGTTTCTGAGAATATTACTCGCTATGCTCCTTGTGATGTTTTAGTCATCCGAACAGATAAAGAAGAATAAATAATATATTTCCCAAAAAACGTGTGCCAAAGAAATAGTTTTGGCACACGTTTTTTAATAGTGATTATTTTTATTTTTGATCTCGAATGTTAGAAGCTATCCCTTTAATAATACATTCATAATAGGATTTTTCATGAGGAACAAAGGCTGATTTATTTACTTTTTTACTAAAAAAGGATTGTGTACCTTCACGATCTATTTCAAAACCCTCGACAAAAACTTCACTTTTTTCTCCAGACCAAAGCTCGGAAAAATCAGTTAGCTTTGCCTTTACAACGCCAGAAACCTCTTCCTCTTGTAAAAGATAATCAGTAAGTTCATGCTCACTGCGATACAAAAAAACATGAGCGATCTCATTATCGATAAAATCATCTCTAGTCACACTGTAATGAATTGTCCCTAATGAAATCAATTCATTATAATCAACTTCAACACCCAATTCTTCCTTAATTTCTCTAACCCCATCCTCAACTGATTCATTTGCTAATAAATGTCCCGCAGCAGTTATATCGATCAGATTTGGATAGTCTTTTTTATGTTCACTTCTAATTTGCATATAAATATAATCCATTCCACTTTCATTCCTGACAAACCAGCAATGAAAAGCTTCATGCCAATAGCCAAGTCGGTGCACATCTTTGCGAGTTGCTACCCCTATAGGATTTTTATGCTGATCAAAAATTTTAAGTAATTCGTTTTCCATTAGAAACTCCCTCTTAATCATACATCAAAAGCCAAACTAGTAATTTTCCATGTATCATCAAACTTTTTAAAGGTTAATTGTAAAAATGTTGGCGGAGCCACAGGCTCTCCATTGGCTTCTATTAAAAATTCGCGAGTAAATATATTCATCGCGTTATTCTCTCGATCGTAATCATATCCCTGAATAACCCAATCAT
>JAEWIG010000084.1 GCA_023387295.1 Bacillota bacterium
AATATCTCCTAAATCTGCCGAATCGAAAATCTCATACTTTTCATCGCCTACCGCATCTTTACGAACATATATTTGAACTTGTCCAGTTAAGTCTTGAATATGAGCAAAACCCGCTTTTCCTTTTCCACGCTTTGTCATAATACGACCAGCGATAGTTACGGAAACATTTTTCTCCTCGAGTTCTTCCTTTTCAAGCTCCTCGTATTGTTCGATTAATTCCTTTGATTGGTGGGAACGAACAAATCTCTTTCCAAATGGATCTAGCCCCATTTCACGAAGGCTATTCATTTTTTCCCTTCTGACTCTTATTTGGTCATTTAATTCTTCATGACTCTGACTCACTTGTATCATCTCCATTTTGTAAAACTTTATGTAAATCATAAAACTACGATTTAAAAAGGTTCTATCCTTCTATATTTTACACAAACCTATAGATACAGACATCATTTATGTTAACAAATTAAATAAAAACTGCCAGTAAATTCACTGGCAGTTGTTTGAATGTTAAACGTATTATAGTTAAAGAACCGCTCGGTGTCAAACTCAAATCCTTATCCCGCTTGACTTTGACTTCTTTCTTTCTCTTCAATTTCTAAAACGAGACCGTTCAATAAATTTACAAGCTCCGCTCTAGTCGTACACTCATTAAGCGCATTTCGAGCCTTCGCGTTGCCGCTAATCCCTTTTAAATACCATGCCCCGTGCTTACGCATTTCACGAACGGCGATATGTTCATTTTTCAATTCAATTAATCGGTCAAGATGAAGAATGCAAACGTCAATTTTTTCACGTACACTCGGTTCTTCCATTAATTCACCTGTCTCTAGATATTTCACCGTACGGTAAATCATCCATGGATTACCTAATGCCGCTCGACCAATCATAACACCATCGCAGCCTGTCTCATCAAGCATCCGCTTAGCATCCTGTGGTGTATCAACATCCCCATTGCCAATTAACGGGATGTTGATGTGCTGCTTGACTTCACGAATAATATCCCAGTTTGCTGTACCTTCATACATTTGTACGCGTGTACGACCGTGGAGCGCAATAGCTTTTCCACCTGCTCGCTCAATGGCTTGTGCATTTTTAACAGCATAAATATGATCTTCATCCCAGCCCATACGCATTTTCACGGTAACTGGCTTTTCAACCACTTCCGTTACAGCTGAAACCATTTCATATATTTTATCTGGATTAAGCAGCCATCTAGCACCTGCATCACATTTCGTTATTTTGGGAACAGGACATCCCATGTTGATATCAATAATATCAGCATTCGTATTCTTATCGACAAATTGAGCCGCTTCGACCAGTGTCTTTTTTTCCCCACCAAAAATTTGCAAGCTCAATGGTTTTTCTCTTTCATCTATATAAAGCATATTCATTGTTTTTTCGTTCTTAAAAACAATCCCTTTATCGCTGACCATCTCAGCGCACACTAACCCCGCACCAAATTCTTTAACGGTCAAACGAAATGCTGAGTTACATACTCCAGCCATTGGTGCGAGAACGACGCGATTTTTTAATTCAATATCGCCGATCTTAAACATGTTTGAACCTCCTTGCTTTCCTTGTAAACCTAAAATGTCGTCGGATTCATTGAGCAAGCCTCGATGTTAACGAAGTAATCGTAAACGCAGGGAAATGAAGCAGACGACATTTTACATATTAAAGTAATAAGCAGATCTTAACTAGTTGCAGAAAAACCTACTATTAATAGTCCTCTGGAGGCGTTAAATCTGCAATAGTAATATTTAACACATTCGCTACTTTCTCAAGAAAATCAGGAGTAGGCATTCTATTTCCTCTTTCTACCTCTCCAAGTATCGAAACAGAAATATTCAATTCCTTTGCAAAACCCTCTTGTGTATGGCCTTTTAATTTTCGAAAAGCGCGAATACGTCTTCCCCATTTTTCTGCTTCCATATTCGAACTCCCTCTCTATCAGATCTTTCCTCCAAAACTGCCTGTAGAGGAATTTCCATCGTCGGAAGCTTGATGCCAGAATCAATCTCTAAGAGAGGAATAATCACAAATGCTCTTTCGTGCATCCGAGGATGAGGAACAGTTAACTGTTCCGAATTAATATTCTCATGATTAAACAATAAGATGTCAAGATCTATAGTTCGAGGACCCCATCGGATATCCCTTTTTCTACCAAGATTTTTTTCGATGTTTTGGCAGATTTCAAGTAACTCAAATTGACTTAAACTTGTTTTAACTTCAATTACCATATTTAAAAACTGGTCCTGTTCTTCATAACCAACCGGGTCTGTTTCGTAAATAGAAGAGATATTTTCCACTTCAATATTTGTATGTGTGTGTAAATGGTTGATAGCAGCCAATAAATTTTCTTCCCGCTCACCGATATTAGACCCCAGTGAGATATAAGCTTTATTACTCATGCTCAATTACCTTCCTCGTGTAATTTCCACCGCTACTGATTCATAATGACCTGGGATAGGCGGATCTGGCTTTACTACCTTCACTGTTACTTGATTAATTGCCGCAAAATGACGAAGCAACTCATGTGCAATTCTTTCTGCTACTGCTTCAATCAGCTTATATGGTTTTCCTTCGACGATCTCTTTGCACACCTGATATATTTCTCCATAATTAATGGAATCCTCAAGGTTATCTGTCTTCCCAGCCTTTTTTAAATCCGTTTCAACCATTAAATCTACCAGAAAGCGTTGCCCCAAAAACGTTTCTTCAGAAAAAACACCATGATAGCCATAAAAAGCCAGTTTATTCAAATAGATCTTATCCATCTTACATACCCTTTCCGACTAATGCATCCATCATTTTTGCCATTCGTGCCATTTCCTTTACATCGTGTATCCGAACCATTTGGCATCCCTTTTGAATTCCATAGCATACCGTTGCACCTGTTCCTTCCATTCGTTCATCAACAGGCAAGTCTAGTACATTTCCGATCATTGATTTCTTTGATGTTCCTAGTAAAACAGGATAGCCAATAGAAACAAGCTTGTCCAAGTTTCTCATCATTTCAAGATTCCCATTCAAGTCCTTGGCAAAGCCGATACCTGGGTCCAGAATAATATTTTCATCCTGAACGCCCGCTTCTTTTACTATTGTAATACTTTCAAATAAATCATTTACCACATCGCGATAAAAATGGGTGTAATTTTGATTATCTCGGTTATGCATGAGAATAATGGGAACTTTATATTGAGCCGCAACCTTCGCCATTTTCACATCAGCCTTCGCACCCCAAACATCATTAATGATATGTGCGCCTGCTTCAATTGCTTGGCGAGCTACCTCTGCCTTGTAAGTATCAACAGAAATCGGGATGCTTACTTCTTTGCTTATCGCCTCAATAACAGGAATGACCCTTTCCAATTCTTCTTCTAGCGGAACAGCCGCAAAGCCAGGACGTGTTGATTCTCCGCCTATATCAATGATATCTGCTCCATCCTTAACCATTTGTAAAGCACGCTCAACCGCTTTTTCAGTATGATTAAACTTTCCGCCATCCGAAAAAGAATCTGGCGTCATATTCAAGATTCCCATAATGAGTGTTTTTTTTCCGTAATCCAGCTTGTAAGGACCGCATTCTATTACTTTTGCCATTAGCTAAAGTTCCTTTCTACTCCATGTTGTTTCAGTGAAATTTCTGTATTGCTCCTTAATCTTTTTCACCATTTCACCAGTTTTTCCGGGCTTCATACACCCATCAATTTCAGCAATTGGGACAATTTCCTGAATTGAGTTTGTTACAAACACTTCATCTGCTTCGAGTACAGCAACTACAGGATAGAGACCCTCTTGAATTTCTATGCCCTCTTTCCGAGCAAGCTCTAAAACAAACTGTCTTGTAATCCCATTAAGAATACCGGTATCAATAGTAGGTGTATAGAGCACCTCATCCTTTATCCAAAATAAATTCGAGACAACACCTTCTGCTAAATAGCCTTCAGCTGTAAGAAAAATCCCTTCACAATCATGCGACTGGCCAATTTCTCTTTTTGCTAAAATATTATTTAAATAATGATGTGATTTTAGCCGCTCATGTCCCTCTGGTGTATTACGTTTGATCTTTAAAAGTAAAGCTGTCTTTTCTACATCCTTCATCGGAGGTAATGTTTTTGAAAAGATTATTAGATTTGGGTTTTGGTATGGTTCCGTTTGCAAACCGATTTCACCAATACCAGCTGAAACATTTAGTCGGATATACGCATCCTCTAAACGATTCTTTTTTAGTAAAAGCTGAAGGGCACCAGCAATTTGCTCTCTCGTATATTGAACATTAATATTCAACACTTGTAAGCTATTGTTTAACCGCTCTATATGATCATCAAGTAGAAAAGGATGACCATTATAGACACGAAAGGTTTCAAAAAGCCCCATCCCATAGAGAAAACCGTGATCAAATGGGGAGATGATAGCTTCTTCCTTTTTCATGAGTTCACCATTTATATAGATAAACAATCTTATCTCACCCTATCAATAAATCCGACGCCTTATTATCTAATTTTGTAACTCCCATAATGACTCAGAAAATTCTTCAATAAATCCTTCCCAGCCGCTGTCATAATAGACTCTGGATGAAACTGAACGCCTTCGACTGGCAGTTCCTTATGACGAATTGCCATAATTTCTCCTTCTGCTGTCCAAGCAGATATTTCTAGACAGGGTGGGAGCGTTTCTTTTTTTACAATCAGTGAATGGTATCTTGTTGCCGGAAACGGATTCGGCAAGTCCTTAAAAATTGTTTTACCATCATGATGAATGTCTGATGTCTTTCCATGCATAAGTCTACCAGCTTGGATGACATCTCCTCCAAAAACTTGGGCAATCGATTGCTGTCCGAGACATACGCCGAATATTGGAATATTGCCGGCAAACGTTTCTATCGCTTTAAGACTAATCCCAGCTTCATTCGGACTTTTTGGACCTGGAGAAATCATCAAAAACTTCGGATTTAACTGACGGATTTCTTCAATAGTCGTTTCATCATTTCGCTTAACAATCAATTCTTCGCCTAATTCTCCAAGATATTGTACAAGATTATATGTAAATGAGTCATAATTATCAATCATAAAGATCATCGCTCATCACCTGTCCCTTGCTCAGCCATCTCCTTTGCTTTCCATAAAGCAAATGCTTTCTTTAATGATTCTTCATATTCACTTTTGGGATTGGAATCAATGACAATTCCTGCACCTGCTTGAACATGCGCTTTTCCATCCTTCACAATCATTGTCCGAATAATAATGTTTAACTCTAAATCACCATTAAAGTTGATCCACCCAAATGAACCTGTATATGGTCCTCTAGTAACGGGTTCAAGTTCCTCGATAATCTCCATCGTCCGAACCTTTGGCGCACCTGTTATCGTCCCTCCAGGAAAAACAGCATCAATTAAGTCGAAGCCATCTTTATCATCGGCGATTTCCCCTTGAACATTGGATACGATATGCATAACATGAGAATATTTTTCGATAACCATAAATTCGTTTACTTCTACAGAGCCATATTCGCACACACGCCCAAGATCGTTCCTTTCTAAATCGACCAGCATAACATGTTCTGCCCGTTCCTTTTCATTCTCGATTAATTCATTTGCAAGCTCTAGATCTTCTTTTTCATCCCTTCCGCGGGATCGTGTTCCAGCAATCGGACGCGTGCTTACATCTTTGCCTTTCTTCTTAATCAAAAGCTCTGGTGAGCCACTGACAAGCTGGTAATCTGGTGTATGGAAATAGCCCATATATGGAGACGGATTAAGAACTCTTAGTTGTTCATAGACAGCTAAGGCAGCAACATCGATTGCTTGGCTTTGACGAACCGATAAATTAACTTGAAAAACATCTCCCTGTGAAATATACTGCTGAACCTTTTCAACAGCTTGAATAAAGCCTTCCTCATTAAAAGAAACTTCCAATTGTTCATCTGTTGGTCTCTTTCCTCTTTTTGTCTGAGCAATCGGATAGTGGTTTGTCCAATACTCTTCCCATTTCTGCGCATTTTCCTCTACTAATTGCCGTTCATTTTCACGGTAAAGGAATAGCAGCGTTAGGCTTTCATCCTTATGATCATAAACAAACCATTCCTTATATATAAAAAAGTGAATGTTTGGAATTTGTAAGTCATCTTCAGCTAAGTTAGGTAAACGCTCTATATGGCGACCATAATCATAGCTGATAAAACCAATAGCGCCTCCTTGAAAATCTGGTAGGTCTTCTCTCTTTTTAACCTCATATTGACTAAACCACTTTTTCAATAAGTGTAGTGGATTTCCAGTCAATGTTTGCTTTCCATGAGTCTGAATGATTTCTAGTGTAGAGTTCTTCCCAATTAACTCGGCTTCATGTTCAAAAGCAGCTATGCTATAGCGACCACCACGTCCACTTTCTAGTAAAACATGATGATTTCTTTTCTCCGCAAGCTGGCGATATTGTTGGAAAAATTGTTGATATGAAAAAGGCAGTTTTCGAGTGTAGATTTTAAATCGATTCACGGGAATATCACCTCAAATAATTTCTCTTTTTCATCATACATGAAGATGGACCTGCTTTCATAGATTATCTAGGTTTCGGGATATTATATTTTCACATTAACATAGCGAATATATTAAAAAGCAACAGCCCTGTTGGACTGTTGCTTGAAATATTACTCTGTTTCAAATTGGTATAGAGGAGTACTTAAATAACGCTCCCCATTGCTCGGGATGATCGCAAGGACCTTCTTTCCTTTTCCAAGCTCTTTTGCAACCTTTAGTGCTGCAAAAATCGCCGCACCAGAAGAGATTCCACCAAGAATTCCTTCTTCTCTCGCTGTTCGACGAGCATATTCGAATGCTTCATCATTTGTTACTTTAATAATTTCATCATAAATTTCCGTATTAAGGACTCCCGGAACAAATCCAGCACCAATTCCTTGAATTTTATGAGGACCTGGCTTTCCCCCTGATAGAACTGGAGAATCCGTTGGCTCTACCGCATAGATCTTAATATCATTATATGTCTCACGGAGAACTTCACCAGCACCTGTAATCGTTCCACCAGTACCAACTCCTGAAATAAAGGCGTCAAGCTGGTCACCTATTTGTTCAACGATTTCCTTCCCTGTCGTGCGGCGGTGTATCTCTGGATTTGAAAGATTATTAAATTGTTGCGGCATGAAGTAGCCATGCTCATTCGCTAACTCTTCTGCTTTACGGATAGCCCCACCCATTCCCTCTGGTCCTGGCGTTAAAATGAGCTCCGCTCCATAAGCTCGTAGTAAGTTCCGACGTTCCATACTCATTGTTTCTGGCATAACAAGAATAGCTTTATAGCCTTTAGCTGCTGCAATCATCGCAAGACCGATTCCTGTATTGCCGCTTGTCGGTTCAATTATTGTAGAACCTGCTTTCAGATCTCCACTTTCTTCAGCAGCTTCGATCATCGCAAGCGCAATCCGATCTTTTACACTACTTCCTGGGTTCATATATTCTAGCTTTACATATACATCTGCACTATTTTCCTCAACAAGACGATTTAGCTTCACAATTGGTGTGTGTCCTACAAGATCTGCAATTGAATTTGCTATGCGTGACATACGTTCCACCTCTTATTCCGAGTATTTTTATTGGTTTAATTAAAATTTAACAACTCTCGCCTAAATTGTCAATTACTTTGTATGGAAAATAATTGTTTTTTTAAGAATTCCGACTTTCGCCCAGTCTTCTATAACCTACCCTTTTTCCAATAAAAAACACAGACTGAGTGTCCGTGTTTACTTCTTCCTATTGAGCTTCTGTTTTCCCATAAAACCAGTCGACGTCCGCTTCGTTCCAAAGCGATTTCGCGGAAACAGGAGTGTCCATTTGAGCTAACGCCATTTGGCGACGAATTTGGTCTTTGACATCCTTATAGCTATAGTCCGTTCCTTCCACATGCTCATGAAGCATAACAATCGCATAGCCGTCTTCAACCTGAATCGGTTTACTCCATTTTCCAGGTTTTAATTTTTTTATTTGATTAAAAAGCTCTCCAGAATAGCTCTCTGTAGCCTCATTTATGAATCCGGCGTCCCCACCATGATTAGCTGTAAACTCATCAATAGACCGCTCCATCGCTAAAACAGAGAAATTGGAGCCTTGTTCTAATTCTTTTACTGTTTGCTCTGCTTCCTTTTTTGTTTTAACGATGATTTGAGAGATGTGATAGGAATCTGGCAAACTAAATTGGCTCTTATTCTGCTCATAATAGCTTTTCATTTCTTTTTCAGGAACTTTTACATCCTTCGTAAGAAGCTCTTCAAGAATTAAACTGCTTTTAATCTGCTGAAGCCATTTTTCTTCGTCAGCCGATTGATAGCCTCCAGATGTGCCATACATCGTTTTAATCATTTTTAGTTCACGTTCTATCGCTTTATTTGAGATTTTTACCCCATACTTTTTCCCAGCTGTTTCAATAACCTTTTGATCAATAAGTTCACTCAATACTTCTTTTCCATACCTCGACTCCATTTCATTCAGCCAATCTTGTCGGGTAATCTTTTCTTTACCTACAGTTGCTACCGTCTCGTCATTTCCTGAGCTTCCTTTTGCAAGAAAAAGAACGAGCGTTACGCAATTCAATAAAATAAGTCCAGCAATCACGAGCCAAAGCTTCTCTCTCTTCAACTTAGATCCCCTCTTACTTTGCGGCATCTTTTAACTCTTCTAGTTCTTCCTTCGAATATTGGTACTTTTCATTACAGAAGTGACACCAAGCCTCTGCTTTCCCTTCTGTTACAATGATATCTTCAATTTCGGCAGCACCAAGACTAATAATCGCATTTGCAAATCTTTCTTTCGAGCATGTGCATGTAAAGGAAACAGGCATTTTATCTAGTATTTTAATATTTTCTTTTCCTAAAAGCTCTTCTAGCAGCTCTTCAGGTGTTAGCCCCTGTTGGATTAACTTTGAGACTGGAGGAATTTTCTTTAAACGATTTTCTATTTCTGTTATAACCTCTTCGTCTGTTCCAGGCATTAGCTGTAAAATAAAGCCGCCTGCTGCAAGAATGGAATTATCAGGGTTAACAAGCACACCTACACCAACTGAAGATGGCGTTTGCTCAGAGGTCACGAAATAATAAGTAAAATCCTCACCTAACTCCCCTGAAACGATTGGAACCTGACCCGTAAAATGATCTCTCATTCCAATATCCTTTACAACCGTTAGCGTTCCATCTGTTCCAACAGCACGACGAACATCAAGCTTACCGTGCTCATTTAATTCAAAGTGCGTTTGCGGATTTGTTACATAGCCACGAACTTCCCCTTTTGCATTACTATCGACAAGAATAACGCCTAACGGGCCGCCACCCTCTATTTTAATTGTTAGTTTTTCTTCTCCTTTTAACATCGCACCCATCATGACAGCAGCGGACATTGATCTACCGAGTGCTGCAGATGCTGTCGGCCAAGTCTGATGCTTTACTTGTGCCTCTCCTACTGTTTCCGTCGTCCGAACAGCGTACGCTCGAACCTGCCCATTAAAGCATATTGCTTTTACTAAATAATCGTTCATTTCCAAACCCCTTTCATTCGTCTATTCTTAGATGCATAGTAATCAGAACTCTTTTTATTAGATTACTCTTCCATATTCCGTTTATATATAAGCTGCAGACCCTTCAACGTCAGAAATGGATCGACAACATCAATGACTGTAGATTCTTTCGCTATTAAACCGGCTAATCCACCAGTAGCAATGACCTTTGGATTTTCTTTCGCTTGTGCTTTCATTCTTTTTACAATTCCCTCTACTTGACCTACATAGCCATATAGGATTCCGGCCTGCATAGCAGTAACTGTGTTTTTTCCAATAATATGATCAGGACGAGCAATTTCTATCCTAGGTAGCTTTGCGGCTTTCGAATAAAGCGCCTCTGTAGAAATCCCAATTCCTGGAGCGATAGCGCCACCCATATACTGTTTATTTTCATTTATGTAGCAATAGGTTGTAGCCGTACCAAAATCCACAATAATTAATGGATTTCCATAGTCATGAATTGCTGCGATTGCGTTAACAATCCTGTCTGCCCCAACTTCTCTCGGATTTTCATATTTAATATTTAACCCTGTTTTAATACCAGGACCAACGATTAGCGGTTTTAGTTGAAAATATTTATCACACATTCTTTCAAGAGCCGTCATAATTGGCGGCACAACAGACGAGATAATAATTCCATCTATATCTGAAAAAGTAAGATTCGCATGCTCAAATAAAGATTTAATTAACATCCCATACTCGTCTTCAGTCTTGTTTCGGTTTGTTTCAACTCTCCAATGATACTTTAACGTATCACCATCATATACACCTAAAACCATATTTGTATTTCCAATATCAAAAACAAATATCAATTTCCTCACCACTTTATCATTAAGATTCATAAGAAAAGCGCAAGCGCCTGCCTATCGGAGAAAAGTCTGAGAGCTGTGGCCAGACAATCCCCTGGTGATTAAAGCTACGCTCTTGTAAAAATTATCATAACATAACTCATGATTGAACGTATAATCAGAAACGAAAAAAGCGCTCATGATTGAGCGCTTTTTCCTATTGAGTTTCCTCTTAACTTATTCTTTTCGGTCCTCATCGACAGCAGGCGGATTTTCCTCTTCTGCAGGAGTTGAATCCTCTCTTGCTTCAGCGATTTCTCCGTTAGTAACCTCGTCTTCTTTTTTAATATTAATATTAACCTTAACATCGTCAGAAGACTCTTCTTTTGCAGCTGGGCGTTCAGGCAATGTGCCATGGTCCATTAAATGCTTAATTTGTTCAGCATCTAATGTTTCAATTTCAAGAAGTGTATTTGCAATTAAATCAAGTTTATCTCGATTCTCTGTAAGGACTTTTCTCGCTTTTTCATAACATTCTTTAATAATACGTTGAATTTCTAAGTCGATTTCATAGGCAATCGCATCAGAATAGTTCTGATCATTGTTGAAATCTCTACCTAGGAATACTTGACCACCTTGCGCCTGTCCGAATTGCAATGGACCGAGCTTATCACTCATTCCAAATTCCGTTACCATTCTACGAGCAATTCCTGTTGCACGTTGGAAGTCATTGTGAGCACCTGTGCTTACTTCACCGAACACAACCTCTTCAGCCACGCGTCCGCCGAGCAATCCGACAATTTTATCAAGAAGCTCTGGCTTTGTCATAAAGAAGCGGTCTTCTTTAGGTAGCATAACTGCGTATCCTCCGGCTTGGCCACGAGGTACAATTGTTACTTTATGAACCATTTCAGCATCTTCAAGAACAACACCGATTACGGTATGACCTGCTTCATGGAAAGCAACAATATTTCTTTCCTTTTTAGAAATAACACGACTTTTCTTTGCTGGACCTGCAATAACACGGTCTGATGCTTCATCCAAGTCATCCATATCTATTTTTTTCTTATCGCGACGGGCTGCTACTAAAGCTGCCTCATTTAGCAAGTTTTCTAAATCAGCACCAGAAAAACCTGGTGTACGCTGAGCAATTGCTTTTAGATTAACACTTTCATCTAAAGGCTTATTACGAGCGTGTACTTTAAGAACAGCCTCACGACCGATCACATCTGGACGGTCAACTGTAATTTGACGGTCAAATCGTCCCGGACGCAATAATGCAGGGTCTAAAATATCTGGACGGTTCGTTGCAGCAATAATAATAATTCCTTCATTCGCTCCAAATCCATCCATTTCAACTAGCAATTGGTTAAGTGTTTGTTCACGCTCATCGTGTCCTCCACCTAATCCAGCACCACGCTGGCGCCCAACCGCATCAATTTCATCAATAAAAATCATACATGGTGCATTCTTTTTTGCATTATCAAACAAGTCACGAACACGTGAAGCCCCAACACCGACAAACATTTCAACGAAGTCAGAACCACTAATTGAGAAGAATGGTACACCCGCTTCACCAGCTGCTGCTCGTGCAAGCAATGTTTTACCTGTTCCTGGAGGTCCTACTAAAAGAACGCCTTTAGGAATTCTTGCTCCTAGTTCAGAGAACTTTCTTGGGTCCTTTAAGAATTCAACAACTTCAACGAGTTCTTGCTTTTCTTCATCAGCACCCGCAACATCTTTAAAACGTACTTTCTTTTTACTATCATCATAAAGCTTAGCCTTACTCTTACCAAAATTCATTACACGGCCGCCGCCGCCCTGTGCCTGATTCATCAAAAAGAAGAATAAGAACAATATAATGATAAATGGAATGATCGAAGTAAAGAAAGTAACCCACCCGCTCGTTTCTTTAGCAGGCTCAATCTCTACCTTTGATTTTTGTAAAGCTGCCGCATCAATGCGGTCTAGGATTTTATCATTATTTACAACATAAGTAACGAAATACTTACCTTCTTCGTAGCCTTCAAGTTGTCCGCGGACTTCATAAACGCCTCTCTCAGGCTGCAAGGAAACAGATTTAACCTCTCCATTTTCCAAATGACTAACAAATTGATCATACGACATCTGTTCTGTCGGTTCATTGTTGCCGTTAAAAAAGCTAACAACACCGATTATTACCAAAAATATTAATAAATAAAAGATGGTATTACGGAAGATCCGATTCATCCCTTACCTCCTCCCACTGTCAACAAACTATAATGTATAGTAGCACAGGAAATCGTGCTAATTCAAGGAATTACACTTTTCACAAACAAGTTCCACTTAAGCGCCAAAAAAATTAGCTAATCAAGATTTCGATTCATTCATATCCCTTAATCATTATTGCTATATATTTCTGGTTTAAGAATACCGATATATGGAAGATTACGATATTTTTCCGCATAATCAAGACCATAGCCGACTACAAATTCATCTGGAACAATAAAACCTACATAATCAGCACTAATATCTGCTTTACGACCAGTTGGTTTATCAAGCAAAGTAACAATCCTAATGGATTTTGCTTTGCGGTAGCGGAAAAGCTCTACTAAGTAGCTCAACGTTAATCCACTATCAATAATATCCTCGATAATTAATATATCTCTTCCTTCAACTGATGCATCAAGGTCCTTTACAATTTTAACCTCGCCTGATGAAACAGTCGACTTTCCATAGCTAGAAACATCCATGAAATCCATTTCTAGATGTGTATCAATTCGCTTTATTAAATCACTCATAAAAGGCATCGCCCCTTTTAGTACACCAATTACTAATGGGAATTTATCTTTATATTCTTCGGTAAGCTCCGCTGCTAAGCCCTTTATTTTTTCTTGAATCTCCTCTTCTGTTATTAAAACCTCTTTAATATCATTTTTCATTTCATGTGTGCCCCCTAGAAGATCATTGCTTTTTATGTTTGACTAGATGAATTACGTTTATATGTTAAAAGAACGTAGCTTGAGTTTGATTGATGATTGACTGTGTGATTAAATTTCTTAAGTCCAGGTACCCAAAGAATTTGTCCATTGCCATCCGTCACAATTGGCCATGATTCCCGCTCAAGCATAGGCACCTTTTTATCAATAAAAATATCTTTTACCTTTTTCGTCCCTTCCATTCCATACAATGACATTCGATCTCCTTGCTCTCTCGTTCGAATAATAAGCGGTAGAACAAGATCGTTTCGATTTATCAAAAGGGTATCGGAAGAATAGATACAATTGGAGTTATCAATAAACTCCATCCCAATAGACCAGCCATTTGGTAATTCAATTTCTCCAGGTGTAGTTATATGAACATGATACGGCCCTTCATTTTGACGGTGAAAAAAGAAAAGACATTTCTCGTACGAACGTTCAATCGTTAAACCGTTTGGGAAATCAAGTGAACCTGATGGGTGAGGACTATTTATTAACGAAAAAATATTTGCAATATGTAATGCAGATAAAGAAGAAGGTTTTTTCTTATAAAGATAGTTTAATATTAGTTGAATACCTCTCCTTTGTAAAGGCATTGGAATTTCAAGAAAACCATTAATATTTAATGTGATTTCATCACTCATTTTCTTTTCTACTATCGTATTCATTTTTTCGATAGTCAATTCCTGCAAAAGAGCTTCATCTTCCTTAATTTCCTCACTAAAACGTTGAAAATGCTCATGAACTTGAGGATTTTCCTTCTTTAAAAAAGGCAGAACCTCCTTACGAAAACGATTCCGGCTATATATACCCTTTTCATTGCTTGGGTCTCTTCGCGGCTCTAGTTGTTGAGCGATACAGTAATCTTCAATTTCCTGTCTGTTCAGGCATAAAAATGGGCGAATGATATATCCATTTCCAAATTGCCTACTTATCGACATCCCACTCCTAGCATTTCCAGAGCTCCCCCGCGTTAGTCTCATTAGAATGGTTTCGACCTGATCATCTCCGTGATGACCTAAAGCAAGATAATCAGCATCATATTTCTCCATCATTTTTTTAAAAAAGCTATATCGACATTCTCTTGAAGCAATTTGTGCGCTTTTCCCAGTTTTATTAATATAATGGGGGACATTTATTTGCTCCATTTCGAAAGGGATATTCTTTTCCTCGCAAAATTCCCGCACAAATTGCGCCTCTGCAAATGACTCCTCGCCCCTAAACATATGATCAACATGCGCAGCAATAATATGAAGATGATATTTCGAACTATTGCTCCATAGATAATGAAGAAGAGCTAACGAATCTGGCCCACCTGATACGCCAACTAACAGCTTCTTGTTATTTAACTTTATGCCCTTTCGCTTTAGAAAAGCTCTTACTTTTTCATCCAGCATATGATTCTCTTCTTTCTTAGTAACTGTAAATCGAGTTTCCTTATGTAAGATCATACCATGATTAATCTCACGATACCAAAAAGGAAACTAAATTTTTTATTGAATTTGCCCATAAATATAGAGCATGTATAGACAGAGAATAATTATGACGATGAAAATGGTTTCGAACATTCCTCCCTTCTTTTTCTTCTTAACATATGCTTGTCTACTTGTAATGGTTTTTTTCTGTGTTGATTGATTATGTCTACTAGGATGAGCATGTGTAAGCTGGAGTAGCGAGCTTCTCATTTCTTTCGCCGAAGCATATCTTCCCGTTAACGCATTCGAAATAACGGGCTCAAACTTATGTAACTCTGGCTTTTGCCGAATCATAAATGCAAGCTGATGAAGATCACCTGTTGTTTTATTAAATCGTTTCGGATAAGCGATATTTACAAGAATCATGGCAACAGCGAATAAATCATAGCCTGGGTCGGCCTTCCTTGAACCGAGGCCCCAATACCCTCGATCAAAAAACTCTGTAAATTCTTTTATCGCTCTCCCCTGAATAGTCGTTCCTCCTACATCAATACAACGAATACGAGGTGGTGGACCTGCCACAATTAGATTCTCTGGCTTTAGGTCGCCAAACACCCAGCCATTTTCATGAAGCTGTTGCAAATCATTTAAGAGCTGTAAAATTAGGACCTCAATCCAAGATGGCCCCTTATGCTTAATAAATGATAATAAATCAGGTCCTTGAATATATTCCATGACATAAAAGGAAATGAGCCCGTTTGAGTGAACCCAGTCATCAACATCAAGTAAAGAAGGCCCGAGGCAATCACCTTGGACCTTCGCAAAGGATTTGAGGACATTTACCTCCGATGTTACGGACATCCCATTATCACTCATTTTGAGTGCAACAGTATTGTTACCATTTCGAGCTAAATACACGATCCCGTTTGCTCCAAATCCAAGTTCCTTTACAATTGTGTAACGATTATGATGCCATTTCCCTTCAATTACAGTACCAGTATTTATTTTAAACTGACTCTTCAAAGGATGATTCATCATCACGAGAAAGCAAACTCCTTAACGATCTTTTTTTATTAAAATGAGACAACGCTTCACGAATAGCAGGTCCTGTAGGGGTAATGCCTCCTGTTGTTAATTTACTAAAAACACTTGTTAGTGAACCTAAATCGGGCGTCCAATCGAGTATTTTCTCAACCTCTTTCCTTTTCCCTGGAAAAACAAACACAGAAAACCGATTTTCACCTGTTCGAGCATTTAAGCTTATCGATAAATCAAACAATGCCTCTTTTACCGTTGGAAGCTTATGTTTCATGCTTGCGCTGGTATCTACTAGAATGAGCACATCGAGCCCCACAGTTTCTCCAAGTTCATCGACAACCTCTACTACCTCTCCTCTCTTTTCCGGCGGAAGATCCTCGACCGTTTTTCCATTTCCAAGGATTTGCTGTAGCTCACGGTTGACAAACCCCTGCAATGTTTGGGTCATTGCTTTTCTCGTTACCATTTGTACGGTGTGTGCCAATTGCTGAGCATAGACGATTTGGCTGACACCACCTCCAGAAATGGCGATCCCCTCTATTTCATTCATACCTTTTTCATCAATGACATCCTTGTCCATAACACCTATGACATTTACCGTAAGACCTTGCTCCTTGGCCAGCGCTGCCATCGCGATCGGATCTTCTCCTTGATTTGAGCATCCATCCGTAATCAATAAAATCTGCTTTAACGTTCCTGCTTTTAGCATAATTTCCCCTCCAACTGTTCTAATATTAGATAGTTGTCCCTCTCTTGATGCTTTTCGTTACCATTTTCGACGCTGTAGAGGGGAATTATACATAAACTTGTTAATCAATTTCGACTCTGCGAAATTGCGCCCAGATTTTTAATCGAGCTTGCTCGATTAATTTCCTTTAAAAAATCTGAGGCATCCGCCGGAGGCTTAACTTCATTTAGTTGGAGTTTGAACTCCAACTAAATGAAGTTAATTAGCCTTATTTAACAACGTATGAACAGGAATCGTCGACCATTTTGGCGTATTGTGCATAATTTTTGAAACAACTACTGTCATATCATCCTCTATATAGCCCGACCTTGAGCGAATAACCTCTTCCATGATTAAATCAGCTATTTCTTGTGGATTCTCAGTCTTTAGTTCATTTATTTTTCTCTTCATCCATAAATCAAAATTTTCTACATGCTTTGGTCCTTCAAATACACCATCACTCATCATAATTAAGATGTCACCAGCTTTTAACTGCTTACTAACAACATCAACATCGAAATCTTGGAAAAATCCCATCGGTAAATTACTTGCCTCCACCTTAAGAACTTTATTGCCCCTCCTAATAAAACTCGGAGTTGAGCCAATTTTCAGAAATTCACCTTCAGCATTCTGCAAATCAATCATGACCAAATCTAAGGTTGAAAATATTTCATCAGTCGTTCGTAACGATAAAACCGAGTTAACTGATTTAATCGCAACTTTTTCCTTAATACCAGATTGCAAAATCTTTTGAAGAAGTTGGAGAGTTTCCTTGCTCTCCACATGTGCCCGCTCTCCATTCCCCATCCCATCACTAATCGCAATGGCGTATTTTCCACAACCTAATTCCATCGTAGAATAACTGTCCCCCGAAAGAAATCCTCCATCCTTAGCAGCATGGGCAACTCCTGTTTCAACCGTAAAGGCTTTAGCCGATCGAAAGGTGACATGACAGAAGCCATTTGGATAAACCGAGCAATCTTCTTTGTTAACTACAATTGTTTCACCAAGAATATCTGAGAGCATCGGAGCGATTAATTTCTCACACTCCCCATGCCCTTGGCAATATGGAATGGTCATATCAATATCGACATTTCTTTGCTCCAAGCTATATATTTCAACGTTTTCGATTTGAATACCGTAATCCTGAAGCGCTTCTAAAATCAGCTCCTCCTGCTTATAATGATTTTCACGTTCTCTTTGAATTTCCTTTGCAAAATCACCCATTACCTCCGAAACACCAAGCAATTGATCAGCTACTAATCTTCTACTTTCCTGTACTTGTTTTTTAAGTTTTTGGTTTGCATGATAAAAGGTGAGCTCCTGGCGGATGGCTTCCGTTACTTTTTTCGAACGAGTGCAGTGCTTTTCCCATTCACGCGTCATTTTCAGCGATAATACACCTTGATTATTTTCTAATTCATGCATGATTTCTTTCATATAGTCATATGTTGTATTAAAGTTTCTTGTCCAACATTGTTCTTTCTTAAAGCACATTTGACATGTCTTTTCGGTAATATTGCTTAAAAAATAGTCCATTTCTCGAAGCTCCTCTTCTTCCTGCCATTCAGATTCCTCATCATATGAGGAAAAGCTTTTGGAGAGTGCTTGAAACACATTTGAAAACTGTGCTACTCTCTGCGCCGTGACATCCCTCATCTTTCGCATATATTGCTGCTGTTCCTGGTTGTACTCTGGTGTACCAGGAATATGCTTGGCTAATTTCATAAATAAAGCTTGTGGGGTTACTAGAAATAAGAGAATCGCAGCCGTCGATTCTAGAACTGTTTTTACAAGATTCCCTCCTCCTTCCGCATACATACCAATTAGCAATGTAGCAATTAATAGACCAAAGGCAACACCAAGTTTTTTTCCTTCTTTTAAAAGACCGCCGAGAAGACCTGCAAATGCTAGCAGGCTCATATGATGAAAGCTTGATATATTAGCAAGGCTAAAAATTAATCCCGTCACGACCCCGACAGTAGAGCCAACAGTAGCTCCTGCAATAAAAGCAAAAAGCAAAACTAAATAGCGAGACAGCACATGCTCAACGGACAGCTCATAAATAGACCATCCAATTGTTCCTGTCATCACAGAGGCAAGCATAATAATTAGGCAAACAATCTCTTCTGTTTTCAATGTTTGCTTGCGTTTACTGTTAGATAATAACGGAAGGCTTTGTAGAAAGATTAAAGTAAGAATGAATCCTAAACTTGCTTCAACGCCTGCCATCATGCCATTATAGAGCGTTATTTTATTTGTGAAAATGAAGCTTTCTACTAGTTCGACTCCTAATAGAGTGAAAAATACAAAAAACGGCAATGCCTTCATTTCATTATGGAGCCACTTTTTCGCAACCCGAAAAGCAAACAAGAATAGAAAAGCAGCACCAAAGGTGGAGGCTGCATTCGTCAGCGATAATGTTGCTGCCCCAGCAATAAGTCCAATTAACGCCATTGGAGCTTTATCTTTCCGAATGAAATATACAGCTGCCAAAAACGGAAGACCAAAAGGAGTTAGCTTTGCTAAAATTATGGCTCGTCCAAGTAAGAAACCGATTAACAATAGCAGAAAGCCTTTTTTAAGAAAGAAGAGTTCCAGCGACATCTGAAGCTTTTTTATCCCTTTGGTTAGATCAACTCTAGGCTTATTAAAATGCACTTCTCCGATCGGCTCAATTAAATTCCGTTCTACATTTGCCATTTTTCACTTCACTCCTCATTCTTTATTAGTTCAGACCATTATAATTTTTAGAGAATTAGAAGTTTGTCAAAATAGCAGACAAGCTATTATTTTTTGATCGACGCATTTCCTGTTAATACTCAAAAAGGAAACAAAAAATTTGATATTTCTCTACTAAGCTTAACCTCGTGACTTTCCACTCCCCAACTAAATTAAAATTAAATATTTATTGACTTTCTGAACAATCCTTTGTAATATATTCTTTGTGCCTTATCTGACGATTAATAGATTCTAGGTACAACTAATTTATCTTGGCGGTGTAGCTCAGCTGGCTAGAGCGTTCGGTTCATACCCGAAAGGTCGTGGGTTCGACTCCCTCCGCCGCTATACAGAAATGCGGAAGCGCCTTGACCACCCCCGACAAGCACAAGACGAGCCTTTCGGAAAGGTGGTTTTTCCTTTCTGGAAGGATTGGCTTGTGACCTCGAGGGGGTAGGCGCTGAAGCTAGACAATTCGAAATGCGGAAGCGCCTTCGGAACAATTAAAGAGCAAATTGTTCCTGCGATGACTATTCACGGAAGCTATCCTTTGTGCTTCCGCTTTTTTATTTATTAAACAGCAAAAAAGACAAGTCCATATGGACTTGTCTTTTACTTTTTAGGAGTATTAAACGATAAACCCTGCTAAAAATTATATAATTAACCAAGCAGCAAGTTAACCTCGTCTAGCGCCTCTTCCTCCACGTTTTGATTCAGTATTACGTTTTAAAGATGACAGGCGATCTTCGCTATCCTTTAGAAAACGAGCCATTTTTGATTCAAAGTTTTCTCTTGAAGGGCGATTATCATTCGTTCTGCCTTGACGTGGACGTTGAGATTGTGAATGTCCTCTTGACTCTCTTCTGTCGCCTCTATCAGGTCTTTCAGGTCTTTCCGTTCTTTCTGGTCTTTCAGGACGGTCTTTGGCCTTTTTAATGGATAGACCAATCTTTCCATCCTTCTCAACATTAATAACTTTTACTTCGACCTGGTCACCGACTTTAAGATGTTCATTAATATCCTTAACATAATTGTCTGCGACCTCACTAATGTGAACCAGACCTGTTGAGCCTTCCGGTAACTCCACAAACGCTCCGAAATTTGTAATACCTGTTACCTTTCCTTGTAACTTGCTGCCCACTTCGATTGACATAAAAAGAAACTGCCTCCTTGAGTGATATAAAAAACCATACTTAATCTATAGTATACCGAAATTAGAAAAAGAGTTCAATAAAAGCTTTAATCTGATGTTTTTCCTTTATTTCCATCCTTTTCTTTTTCGTTAGGAAGGCTAAAAATGATCTCATTGTTTTCGGAAAGAAAATATTCTTTTCTAGCTAACTTCGCGATATATTCATCATCGTTAAGCCTAACAATTTCTTCCTCTAACAGCTTTTCTTCTTGTTCCAGCTTTTTTAACTCTTTCGTATATTGCTCTTTTTCTGCTGCTTTCTCAGCAAGGATAGAGGATTGCGTAAGGAGTGTGGAGATCATAAAAAAGGAAATAGCTGCAGCAATCATTAAAAAGACAGTCAATCTTCTAAATAAACGCGTTCTTTTTTTACTAACTTGAATCTCAGCTTCTGCCTGTTGCTTAGCATAACTTGTCTGTAATTGGGCAATATTTCTTTTTCTAACCGCACCCACTTCGCACCCCTCCTTACTTTTTATCTTTCTTCCATCTGCTAATTAATTGATATAAATAATTCTTTATATGTCGTAAAATTCCTGCCACTCTATTATATATCTTCTCGACTATTTTTTTAATACCTTTCGGCAAAATTTTCCAAATAATCATTACAATCCATTTTACAGGCAATAAAATTACCCTCAATATCCATAATACGGTCTTTAGTAGGATTTTGGAAAGTGAAAAAAGTCCCTTTCCTACTAATTTTAGCAAATAAATGAATAGAATGATCAGGCTATGAATCGGTTTATAAATTACATAATAAAACATTTTTAACAAAAAGCGATAAATAGAGATTACCGTGGAGATGATAATCTCTAACAATCGTATATAAATCCACTTAAATAAACTCTGATAAGCAGCAAAGCCGCATAAGAGTGCGACAAAAATATAAAACCTTAATTCGCCGCGATTGACTAAAAATAAAATATAAAATATAACTAAGGCTTGTAGAACCCAAAAGAATACATCATTAATAAAAACAAACCAACGTTTTCGTTTCGTTCGATTTAAAAACCGATTATACGTATCAAGGGTTATCCCAAAAGCAATTCCCATGCCGATCATCGAAAGCATTGTCATAAATTGCGTTGATAGAGTCATCGGAACAACTTGCTAAAAAAGCCTTTAGCTTTGTCTCCATGCTGTTCGTCAAGATAAACGAGATCATATATTTTCCCTTTTATCGAGACAACCCCTTTATCAACATCTAAATTTTTCATTTGGAGATTTTGCCCTTTTATCGCAAGAAACCCCATGACCGTATCCAAAAGAAACTCTTCATTATCAAAGCTTTCCACTTGCTTAACCCCGGTAATATCTAAAAGCCTTCTGCTTCGCATAATGACGTCGTGTTCCTGGACATTTTGTTTCCCAGGATTTTTCTCATAATATTGACTCATTTTCCATCCCTCACAATCCACAAAGTACAAGCCTTTTGTACATATCTATGAATAGAGTGGATGGAATAGAACAATTGATTTAAACAGCTATTTGGAGAATATCGTACTTATACCTTTAAGCCTCTGTTTCGATTTTCTCTTCTTTCACAACTGAATACATTTCTGCCGCTTCTTCTTTTCTCGTTGTTTCTTGTAATCGTTCAATTTTCACCGTTACTAGCTTCTGACCAAATCGAATAACAAGCTCATCTCCGACTTTAACCGTTGTACTTGCTTTAGCCTGCTGTCCATTTACGGTAATTCTTCCTTGATCAGAAACCTCTTTTGCCAGTGTTCTTCGTTTGATTAATCGTGATACTTTTAGAAACTTATCTAGTCTCATTATCTGTTCTCCTCTCAAATACCTTTGCTTCTTCCCAAAACTTATCCAATTCTTCTAATCCAAAAGCAGAAAAATCCTTTCCGCTCTCTTTTACCTTTTTTTCTACATAAGAAAAACGGCTTTTAAACTTCTGATTTGTCAAAAACAAAGCTTCTTCTGGATTGATCTGATAAAAACGAGCAATATTCACGAATGCAAAGAGAATATCACCAAACTCCATGGTCATTTCTGTGCTACTCTGCTCTGCTTCAATTTCAAATTCGTGTATCTCTTCTTTTACTTTCTCCCACGCTGGCTGAACTTCCTGCCAATCAAAGCCAACCTTTGCGGCTTTTTTTTGAATTTCACAAGCGGCCATTAAATTAGGCAAGGAGCTCGGAATACCATCAAGAATGGATGCTTCTACTTCCCCTTTTTCTTCACGCTTAATGTCTTGCCAGTTTTTCAGCACATCTGCTTCTGTCTCTGCTATTATTTCACCGAATACATGAGGATGGCGCCGGATCATTTTCTCTGATAACCCTTCAATAACATCATCCATGGTAAAATAGCCATCGTCTTCGCCAATTTGCGCATGAAGCAATACTTGAAGCAGGACATCACCAAGCTCTTCAATTATATGGTCAATATCTTCTTCATTGATGGCCTCAATCAGCTCATAAGCTTCTTCTATTAAGTATTTTTTCAGAGATGCATGTGTTTGCTTTTTATCCCATGGACAGCCGTTTGGTCCGCGAAGTTCGGCGATAATCGCCCTTAGCTTTGCGAAATTTTTATATAAAAGAGCTTCATCTTTTACTGGAGGTACATAGACTGACGTTAAATTGCTAAGCTTCATTTCACGATCAAGCTCAAATAACGGAACCTTTTGAATTAGCTCCTCCTTACTTCCCGCAGCTGTCACAATATATACTTCATAATCAAAAGGAAGAACATCCATTAGCGTCAACTTTACTTCAGAGGCAACAAACTGGTCATACACCTGGCCAATAATTACATGTTGTTTAAGCTGAAGCTCTTCTTTCTTCAATGCCGTTCCATCCAAGAGCTGAAAACCTTCTATTGGGTCGATTTTGAGCGATTGGAACAATGCATCAAGAAAGCTTTGTCCTCCACCTATTTTAATCGTAACACCGTGTTCAGAAGCCCTTTCAAGCAGGAGCTGAACCGTACGCTCTGCAACAAGCGGATGTCCGGGTACAGCATAGGTCACTTCTTCCGCTAATGCTGCTTTAAGCAAAAGCGAACAAATTTCCTCATACACTTCTTCAAATTGTTCATGTTTTTCATAGACGTCATCAAAAGAAGAAAAAACGAAACCTTCTTTTTCTAACTCTTTGACAACAGGATGCTCTTTTGTTCGTAAAAAAAGCGATTTTGTGTTTTTTAAAGCACGATACACTCCAAGCGGGAGCTGCTCTATATCTCCTGCACCTAATCCAATAATATTAATGTTTTTCATTCTTCCATCTCCTCGTCCTCTTAGGGAGTAACAGCATTAATTTACTCCCAAAAGGTAGCATTGCAATTTCCTCATTTTTAAATGTATTTCCTTTTAAAACAATTGATAAGTAGACGAATCCACCTAGGAAAACAGCTGATAAAGCTTGCAAACCAGCTGTCAGACGCTCGTGACCAAATGTAAAAATAAAGCTTGTCACAAATAAATAAACCTTTAACACAAGAAACATGACAACGGCTGCTATACTTACGATGATTAAAAACCGAATATGTACGATAGACGTTTTTATATGAAAACGCAATTTACCTAGCAAAATGAGCATTATCATACTTAATGCAATACAAGAAGCAATCGCTGCTCCCATCGTCCCTAATGAAGGAACAAGACTTATATTAAGCATATATTTCGCCAAAAAACCCAAAAGAATAACACTTGCAGGGAAAAGAATCATACCTAGCCCTTGAAGAATCCCTGTAGTCGTAATAATCATTGAGCTGAATAATATTAATAAACTCAACATTGAAAGAACATCCGAGCCATCACTATTTTCGAACAACAATATGTTTGTTTCCCTCATAATACTTAATAATCCAACTGTTGCTCCTACTCCAACGAATATGCCTATTCTTAGGGCTAGACTAATTTTTTCATGCATATATTTAGCGTTCAGTTTAAACTTTTCGCGAGTAATAATGGGGACAAGCGCTAATGACATCGATGTCGCCACTACAGTTCCGAGCTGGATTAATGGTTGACCACGATCATATATCCCTTTTGCTACTTTAGCGTCTAAATTGCTTAATCCAGATGAGACAAGGAGAGAATACAAGTTAAATGAATCAGCCATCTGAATAAAAATAAGCAGTAGGCTGCTAACACAAATAGCAAAGCCCTGAAGAATGATCGACTTTGCCATCCTTGCACTTTCCTTTAAATCAAAGCGTGTAAGAGTTGTCGGTTCCGTTTTTCTTCGTAACCAAAACAAGGTTAGAATAAGGATGGCTAAGACACCTCCTATAACCGAACCAAATACCGCTCCACTACCGACGATATATAAATTATAGCCTTGCTTTGTTAAGATAATAGCTGCAAAAAAAATCGTTACAACCCTTAGAAGCTGCTCTCCCACTTGAGAAATAGCCGTTGGGACCATATCCCCTTTCCCTTGAAAATAACCCCTCAGCAACGAAACGAAGGGGAATATAAGAAATACGGTAGAGATTACTCTTAACAATACGGAGAGCTCTGGATCACCCATTTTAACGGCAAGCCAATTTGCTCCCCAATACAAGAGAGAGAACCCCAAAACACCAATGATGAGCAAAATAATCGCTGCAATCACAAATAAATTGCCAACCTGCTGTTTATCCTTCCGCATTGACTGCTCTGCATATAGCTTAGAAATAACGACAGGAAACCCTTGTGTTGATAATAGCAAAGCCACCCCATAAAAAGGATAAACCTGCTGATAAATATAAAAACCGACGTCCCCAACAATATTTTGAAAAGGGACACGGTAAATCGCACTTAATATTTTTACGATAAGGGCCGCAACCGTTAATATAAATGCGCCCTTAAAGATATCTCTCGAATTTGTTTCGGGCACAACAAGCCTAGCTCCTTCCAATGCTTACCTATGATTTTTCATTATGGACACTATTATATAAGTTTTCAGCGTACTTTTACAGTTTGAAAGGGCCTGTCACCGGTGTGCTCCTGAATTCGGAACATGGAGTTTAACGTAAATTGGGGGAAGTTGAACACAAACCAGGAAATAAGCGTTGATTAGTAAAAAAAGAGTGGATGCCTAATCTAAACATATCAGGCATCCACTCTTTTGTTCTTCTAGGGTCGTCCACCCTAAGATTCCATTTGTCTTGCTAAGAAACCAGCTGCCGTTTCAACTGATTTTTGTTCCACCTCGCCGAGCGATCCCTCTTTTGCATAAATAATGACTGCTCCAATTGGATCGCCATTCGCAATAATCGGACCAATTGTATAAGCTGTGACAGCTTCTGTATGGCCATCAACAAGGGAAATATCTCCCTGCTCGACAACGAGGATAGAGTTACGATCTTCCATCGTTTTCTCGACTAATTCGCTAATGTTTTTGTTTAAGTACTCCTTTTTAGATCCACCCGCAACAGAAATATATGTATCCCTGTCACAGATTAAAACCGGATTCCCTAAACTATCGAATAACGCTTCTGCATATTCTTTTGCAAAATCACTAAGCTCACTGATAGGTGAGTATTTCTTTAAAATAACTTCTCCATCCCGATCCACAAAGATTTCTAGTGGGTCACCTTCACGAATACGCAAAGTTCTACGGATTTCCTTAGGAATTACGACACGACCTAAATCATCGATTCGACGAACAATACCAGTTGCTTTCATCCAAAGTTGCCTCACTTTCATCTGATGATTTGAAAAATAATATTCACTATAGCAATGCCCCCAAAGGAAAAATATGATTGCATCGCCATGTTTGAACTTAGTATCTTTCATATGGAAAGTAATATACATGCTCAAACACTATTTCTCAATAGTGAAATTACTCCTAAAATGGATGAAAAAAACAATTGTATTTCATTGTGAATTAAATGCTTCATTTTTATTAAAGTTGATTCTGTTCTTCTTTTCTGGATTCATGTAATCCTTGAACAATTTCAAAAGCAATCTTTAGCCATTCATTCGGTTTAATGCCTTTAATATGGAGGACTGTCTTTAATTTCTTCCCTTCCATTCCAAGACCGACCATTCTTCCATATTTACTTGTAATTTGAAAAATACGTTGACCATCTATTCTTGAGCTAGACTCTTCATTCATCAGAATTAATACTTCATTTTTCGTCTGCTTGACCATTTCTATACCTGCAAGCTCACCGTATACCTTAATTTCTGTCATTTGGAATAAATAAGCGATTTCCTCTGGATACTCACCGAAGCGGTCTATCATTTCCTCTTTTAATTCTTCAATATCCTCTAATGAAGATGCCCCTCTGAAACGTTTGTACATTTCAATTTTTTGGTGGCCTTCAGAAATATAAGAATCCGGAATATAAGCGTCTATTTCAAGATCCAATTCCATTTGTTGTTTCACTATTTCATGCCCATTTCCTTTTCGTTCCTCGATTGCTTCTTTTAACATTTGCGAATATAGATCAAAACCGACTGAGTCAATAAAACCATGCTGCTCTGCACCTAATAAATTTCCTGCGCCCCTAATTGTTAAATCACGCATGGCTATCTTGAAGCCAGAGCCTAGCTCCGTAAATTCCTTTATCGCTTGGAGCCTCTTTTCTGCCACTTCTGTTAAGACTTTATCTTTTCTGTAGGTAAAATAGGCATAGGCAACTCGATTTGAACGTCCAACCCTGCCTCGCAGCTGGTAAAGCTGTGAAAGACCCATTCGATCAGCATCATGAACAATGAGTGTATTTACATTTGGAATATCGACACCCGTTTCGATAATGGTTGTACTTACAAGCACATCGAATTCGCCAGCAAGAAAGCTTAGCATTACAGATTCTAATTCGTTCTCTGTCATCTGTCCATGCGCATATGCGACTCGTGCATCAGGCACGAGCATGGAAATTTCCTCTGCTTTTCGTTCAATATCCTCCACTCTGTTATAGAGAAAATATACTTGCCCAGATCGAGCAAGCTCTCTTTCAATGGCCTCACGAACAATTCCGCCATTATACTCCATCACATAAGTTTGGATCGGGAAACGATTTTCAGGCGGTGTTTCAATGACTGATAAATCACGAACACCGAGCATTGACATGTGAAGCGTTCTTGGAATTGGAGTCGCCGTAAGTGTTAACACATCAACATTTGTTTTAAGCTGTTTAATTTTTTCCTTATGTGTTACCCCAAATCGTTGTTCTTCATCGACGATAAGTAAGCCTAAATCACGGTAGGAGATATCTTTTGATAAGATACGATGAGTCCCAACCACTACATCAATGGTTCCCGATTTTAAACCTTTAATTGTCTCTGTTTGTTGTTTTCTCGTTCTAAATCGACTCATTAACCCAATCTCGATCGGAAAGTCTTGAAAGCGCTCCCGCATTGTTTCATAGTGCTGCTGAGCAAGAATTGTTGTCGGAACAAGAATCGCAACCTGCTTGCCGTCTGCAATTGCTTTAAATGCTGCTCGAATCGCAACCTCTGTTTTCCCATAACCAACATCGCCACAAAGGAGACGATCCATTGGGCGTTCTCTTTCCATATCCTTTTTAATTTCATGAATCGAACGAAGCTGATCTTCTGTTTCCTGATAAGCAAAGGCTGCTTCGAACTCCCTTTGCATCTCACCATCTGGGGAAAAGGCATACCCTTTAGCCGCTTCCCGCTCTGCATAAAGCTTGATCAAATCATCAGCAATATCCTGTACAGAGGATTGAACTTTTTTCTTAACCCTTTTCCAATCGTTTCCGCCGAGCTTGTAAATTTTGGGTTCCTTCGCTTCAGAGCCAACATATTTTTGTACAAGGTCAATTTGCTCAACCGGAACATACAGCTTATCACTGCCCTGATAACGAATATGGAGATAATCCTTATGAACACCATTAATTTCAAGCGTTTCAATGCCTAGATACTTTCCTATCCCATGGTTGACATGAACGACGTAATCGCCAACCTTAAGCTCAGAATAGCTTTTAATTCTTTCTGCATTAGAAAGCTTTTGACGGCGCGGCTTTCTGTTTGTTTTTTTATTAAATAGCTCTTCTTCCGTTATGACAGCCAATTTTAGACTAGGCAGCTCAAAGCCTGTATGCAGATTCCCTGCTGTTATTTGATTTTTCCCAATCAAAAGTTGTTGCTGTTCATTAATGAAGGATGCATCAATTTCATAGTCTTCTAAAACTCGCTGTAGCTTCTTAATTCTCTCTTCATCTTGGCCAAGGAAAATAACTGAATAATTCCCTTTTTTCCAGCGCTCAAGCTCTCCCTTTAGAACATTCATTTGTCCATGGAAATTCTGCATTTGCTTGCAAGAAATATTTAATATATTTTCTGGGTTTGTATTTGGAACATGCCTTAAAAACAATGATAAATAAATGACAGGCTGCATCTTTCGTTGTAAAAATCCTCTTAATTGATGCGAGATTTTTACATCGTGAATAATTTGCCCCTCACTTAATAGATTTGTATACCATTCGGCTTCTTCTTTGTCGAGGGAATCATTCATTTCCTGAACTCTGCTAATCTCATCGACAAAAATAAGCCCATTTGGAGGAAAATAATCTACTAAACTATTTCCTTCCTTATAGGCGAAGGAAAGATATTTAAATAATTGGTCTGGTTTATTCCCCATTTTTAATTGTTCTAGCTCATACCCGATATTTTGAGCTAAGTGAACTTTAGCCTGTTCGTCTTTCAACTTCTTTAAGCTTTTTGCTAAACCTGTTTCTACATTTTCGATAATCATCTGAAAATGCTCTGAAAGTAATGGATATTCTGTTGCAGGACCAATTGTTACCTCAGCTAATTTATCTTTAGAACGTTGGTCCTCCAAGGAGAATGACCGAATAGAATCTACTTCTGTATCAAAAAGCTCAATTCTAATAGGATCCTGCTCTGTTAATGGATATATATCGATAATTCCGCCTCTTACACTAAATTCACCAGGCGATGAAACCATGCCCACTCGAGAATAACCCATTTGGACAAAACCCATTAGCTGATCTTCAAGAAGCTCATCTCCTACTTTCAAAGTTAGTTGAGATGATCTCCACAATGATGCTGGCGGCAAAATCTTCCTTAGCGCAGACATCGGTGCAACGATAATACCTTTTTGATGCTTGCTCCAATAATTTAACACTTCAATTCGCTGAGCTTTAAGCTCTGGGCTAGCGATACTAATTTCAGCTGCAATTAACTCATTAGCAGGATATAAAAATACTTCCTGTTCCCCTAATAATTGTACAAAATCATCATACAGCTTCTGTGCTTGCAAAAGATTATGAGTCACAACAAGCATCGGCTTTTTCGTTTCCTCATAAACAGCTGCGAGAAATAACGTACGTGCTGATCCAGATAGACCTGAAATAAGCTGTTCTTTCAGCCCTTCTGACACACCAGCTAAGACCGAGCGAAAATCATCTTGCTGGCTTATTATTTTTTTAAGTCCTAACACAACAAACCTCCTCTCAAAAAAGAAAAGCGTAAGCGCCCCGCTTACTAAGGCACTCTATACAAACAGAAAAATGCTTTGGATTGTCGTCCAAAGCCTGTTATTGAATCAAAAAATCGTGTTGATGGTATTCAGGATTACGTCTGAGAAGCTCGTGGCAGTCTTCACAGATTGCTTTTACTTGGAGATTACCAGATTGATCATATGATATCATTTCTAAACGCTCTTCGTCACTTAGCAGATGAAAGCCAAGGTTCTCAGAACGGATATTGTCCTTGTCGATCTTACCGATTTCTACTCCACAATGGCGGCAAATATATTGAATTGCCATCTTTGCTTCCCCCCTAAACAGTTCCATACAAAACAGAAATGGCTAACGAATCCCATTTCTACCTAAGAATAGTATGAACGCTAGAGGATAAACTTATTCATGTCTGATTAGGAATCTTACCTTATCTTTATGATAATGAATGTGAGATATGTAAATTACTGATTATATTCATTCATTATTTGTAAAAACGGCTTAGATATCCATTCCTCACATGCAGCTGCACATTTTGGAACGACCTCGCTAATCAACTCTTGCTCTTCTTTTGAAAATCTTCCTAAAACATAATCAGGCACCTTCATCCCACTTGGTGGTCTATCTATGCCAACTCGAATTCTGTTAAACTCTTGTGTACCAAGATGAGCAATTGTAGACTTAATCCCATTATGACCACCTGCACTGCCTTTTTGTCTTAGCCTAATTTTACCTACAGGCAAATCTAAATCATCATAAATAACAACGAGCTCATCATCATTGATTTGAAAATAATCCATCATTGCTCTAATGGATTCTCCTGATAAATTCATATATGTAAGTGGTTTTAATAAAAAAACCTTCTCTCCTTGAATCTGGCCCACTCCATAAACCCCTTGGAATTTAGCTTGATTTAAAGAAATATTTAATCTCTCTGAAAGTGCATCGATCACTTCAAAGCCAATATTATGTCTTGTTTTATCATATTGCTTTCCGGGATTACCTAACCCAACTATTAGCTTCATAATTCTCACCAACTTCATTCACTTATCAAATAATTACAAAAGAAGGGACTGACTAAGCCAGACCCTTCTTTTTATTTATTCGCAGTGAATTAATTATTCACTAGCTTTCGTTTCTCTACCTTCTTCATTCTCTGGAGTGCCTTCATCCTGTTTCTCACCACTATGAATTTCTTCTTCCTGCTTAGGTGGAAGGATTGAGGCAATCACTTCTTCTTCCTCGTGATTAATGATGAAGTCACGATTCGTTTTCAAATCTGCTACGGTAATCGTTTCATTAACTTGAAGATTCGTAACATCTACATCAACAGACTGTGGAATAAGATCTGGCTTAGCAGTGACTGATACTTCATGGACAGACTGCTGCATAACACCGCCATCCTTCACTCCCTGTGCATCTCCTACAAGAACGACGCGTACATCTGCGGTAATATCCTGCGACAAATCAACAGCAAGTAAGTCTGCATGGATAATTTCATTTTTCAATGGATCCGCCTGATATTCACTTAACACAACATTGTGCTTCGTTCCATCAAGATCTAAAGAAATAACACCATTCCTACCAACCTTTTTGATAAGCTGATTAAAATCTTTTCCACTAAAGTAAATAGATTTACTTTCTAGCTTAGGTCCATAAACGACGGCTGGGACATTTCCCTGTTGTCGAATACGTGTTAATGCAGATCCTTGAAATTCTTTTCTTTCCTTGGCTTGTAATACAGTTGTCATTAAGTAGGTCCCCTTTCTTTATTACATTATTCACAGACTCTTTTTAAAAATGCCCTAAATGGGGGGAGTCTAAACCTTCTAACATTAACAACTATACCACTATTAGGAAAAGAATGACAGGATTGGAAACTTCACCTACAATAAACCAGCTATCAAAAACCCGAAAAAAGAATTTAGTGAACGATCTATTAATCAAATAATTTACTTACTGATTGATGCTCATGAACACGAATAATTGCTTCTGCAATTAATGGTGCAACTGATAATTGAACAATTTTTTCTGTTTTCTTCTCTTCTGAAAGACTAATTGAATTCGTCACAACTAATTCTTTAATGGAAGAGTTTTGAATTCTCTCAATAGCAGGTCCTGATAGAACTGGATGTGTACAGCATGCGTACACTTCTTTTGCACCATACTCAACAAGTGCATTTGCAGCAAGTGTAATCGTTCCAGCAGTATCGATGATATCGTCAATTAAAATTGCTACCATGCCATCAATGTTCCCAACAATATTCATAACTTCTGCCACATTTGGTCTAGGACGACGTTTATCGATAATCGCAATTGGAGCTTTCAGACGCTCTGCCATTTTACGAGCACGTGTTACACCACCGTGGTCAGGAGATACAATAACAATATCCTTGCTCTTCGCCATTTCTTTGAAGTAGTCTGATAAAATTGGTACACCCATTAAATGATCAATTGGGATGTCAAAGAATCCTTGAATTTGTGGAGCATGAAGGTCAAGTGTAATGACACGAGTTGCTCCAGCCGTTTCAAGTAAATTAGCTACTAGTTTTGCTGTAATTGGTTCACGTGATCTCGCCTTACGATCTTGGCGAGCATAGCCGTAATAAGGCATAACAATATTAATTGTCTTTGCTGAAGCACGCTTTAACGCATCAATCATGATCAAAAGTTCCATTAAATGTTCATTCACTGGAGAGCTTGTTGACTGGATTACATACACATCACAGCCGCGGATACTTTCTTCAATATTAATTTGAATTTCTCCATCGCTAAAACGTTGTACAGAACATTTTCCTAGTTCTACTCCAATTACACTAGCAATTTCCTTCGCTAAATCCATGTTAGAATTCAGACTAAAAACCTTCAAATTTGGATCTACATATTGGTTTGACATGTTTGCCTCCATCGCATTATTTCTTAAAATTTAATTTCTCAACATAGTTTTCTTTATTCACTTGACGAGCTCTAGCAATTGCTAGCGCTTGACCTGGAACATCTTCTGTAACTGTTGAGCCTGCTGCTACATATGCATTTTTCCCAATTGTTACGGGTGCTACAAGATTTGAATTGCAACCTACAAAGACACCATCTTCAATTTTCGTTAAAAATTTATTTTTTCCGTCGTAGTTAACCGTTATCGTACCGCAGCCAATGTTAACATCACGGCCGATCTCCGCATCACCAATATAACTTAAATGAGACGCTTTACTACCTTCACCAAAAACTGCCTTTTTCACCTCGACAAAATTGCCGATTTTCACATGAGCATGTATATCTGATTTCGGACGAATATGAGCAAATGGCCCAATCTGTACATCTTTGCCAATTTGACTATCGAATGCCACTGATTGACGAATAGTCGTTTGATCACCAACCAAGCAGTTTTCAATCTGACTGTTTGGGCCAATCGTGCAATTAGATCCAATTTCCGTCTGTCCTGTAAGAATCGTACCTGGATAAATAACCGTATCTTGACCGATCTTTACGTCAGGACCGATATAAGTGTTTAATGGATCGATAATCGTCACACCATTGAGCATATGACTTTCATTAATTCGCTTTTTCATAAATTGTTCAGCTTGTGAAAGAGCAACTCGGTCATTGATCCCTAATGTTTCTTCGAAATCAGCTGTTTGGTAAGCAGCAATAGGGAACCCATCATTTTTTAAAATTTCGATTACATCAGGTAAGTAGTATTCTCCTTGAACATTCTCGTTGTTCACACGACTTAAAGCATCGAACAAAGCTTTATTATCAAAACAATAAGTCCCTGTATTAATTTCCTGAATCAAACGCTCCTCGTCAGTTGCATCCTTGTGCTCCACGATCTTCTCAACATGTCCGTTTTCATTTCGAATGACACGTCCGTAACCTGCTGGATTCTCTGCCCATGCTGTTAATACCGTAGCTTTTGCAGCCGTTTCCTCATGATGCTTAAAAAGGGCTTGCATTGTTTCATGCTGGATAAGTGGTGTGTCACCACAAACAACTATCGTCACACCTTCTTTTCCATCAAGTATTTCCTTCGCCTGCATAACGGCATGAGCAGTCCCTAGCTGCTCTTTCTGAAGAGCATATAAAGTTTTTTCACCGAGCTGAGCCTGAACCTGTTCAGCACCATGACCAATAATGGTCACAATTTCCTTAATATTAAGCATAGAGATTTGATCAACTACATGCTGAACCATTGGCTTTCCGCACACAGGATGAAGGACTTTATAAAGTTTAGATTTCATTCTTGTCCCTTGGCCGGCAGCTAAAATGACTGCATAACGATTATCCATTGACTGGCCTCCATTACCTTTTTATCCATTAAAAATATATCTTAAAAAGCCGCTCATTTCAAGGAATCTAAAAAAACTACATTATTTTGTTATTCTATATAGTAAAGCGCAAGCGCCTTCGGAACAATTAAAGGGCAAATTGTTCCTGCGAAGATATCTCAAAGATGCTTTCCTTTGTGTTCACCCCCGACAAGCACAAGACGAGCCTATTGGAAAGGTGCCCTTTACCTTTCTGAGAGGATTGGCTTGTGACCTCGAGGGGGTAGGCGCTGGAGCTAGCCCGTTCTCAAACTCAAAAATACATATACTTTTATTACTTTATTTATATGGGAATAATCGGCTTGGGGAGACAAGGGGGGAAAAATTTTTAAAAGGATAAAAAAGAGCCTTACTTTTGAAGTAGGCTCTAGTTGCTATTAATCTTTTTAAGAAGCACCAGCTTCTTCAAATTCAACTTCTAATTCACCTAATCGGTGGTACTCCGTTAATACAGCCTCCTGGATTTTGCCACGAGTTCCTGAATTAATTGGATGTGCAATATCTCTAAATTCTCCATCCGGAGTTCGTTTGCTAGGCATTGCAACAAATAATCCATTATTGCCATCAATTACTCGAATATCGTGAACAACAAATTCATGATCTAAAGTAATAGATGCAATAGCCCTCATACGACCATCTGTATTAACACGGCGCAATCTTACGTCAGTTACTTCCATTCTGTTCACCACCTTTGCTAGAAGATGCATACCTAAGATAATAGATTCCACATTATTTCAAATTCTCCTTCTAAAATTGGAAAATTTTTTATAATTATTTAGTAAAAAAATAGTACACTCGATTATCCACTAATCCATTATGACTATAATATCGAAATATTATACACAAAAGAAAAGAGTGGGCGCTGAAGCTAGATATACAAAAAAGCCAGTCTATCGACTGGCCTTTTTGTAATCTTTATTTAACAAGTGCAATTACTTCAATTTCTACTAACACATCTTTCGGTAGACGCGCAACCTCTACACATGAACGTGCCGGCTTATGCGTATGAAAATACTCTCCATATATCTCATTAATAATTGAAAAATCATCCATATTTTTAATAAATACAGTAGCTTTTACAACCGTATCTAATGAAGCACCGGCCTCAGCAAGAACAGCTTGAAGGTTTTTGAATACTTGGTGAGTTTGTGCTTTAACATCCCCATCAACTAATGCTCCTTCAGCCGTTAATGGAATTTGTCCTGAGCTATAAAACATATTGTTTACAACAATTCCTTGTGAATATGGGCCAATTGCAGCTGGTGCATTATTCGTTTGAACCACTTTCATCTAAACTTCCCCCTAAGAAATTTATTAGACACTAATAGATTATTAATTTGTTTTATCGAAGTAATTGCCTTCACTTACATTAATTTGTTTCGTCTTCACATCTACATCTGAAAGCCTTACGAGCGATAAATATTCATCAACGAGTCTTTCATCCGCTTTTTCTGCCTCAACTAAAACCGCAATTCCTGCAACATGAGCTTTGAACTCCTCAAGCATACTAACCATGCCATTGATTGTTCCTCCAGCTTTCATGAAATCATCAACAATCAATACTTTAGAGCCTTCCGCTAAACTTCTTTTAGAAAGCAACATCGTCTGAATTCTTTTCGTTGAACCAGAGACATAGTTAATGCTAACAGTTGATCCCTCTGTTACCTTGCTATCCTTTCTCACAATGACGACGGGTACATTTAAATAGCTAGCAACAGCATAAGCTATTGATATACCCTTTGTTTCGACTGTCATCACAACATCAATATTGGCATCGACATATGCAGAAGCGAATAGTCGCCCCACTTGCCTAACGATAGAAGGATCCCCTAATATATCGGTCATATATAAATAACCGCCTGGTAATAAACGGTCAGGATTTGCAATGAGATGACAAAGCTCAGTAATGATCGGCTTCGCCTCCTCATCTGCTACCTTAACAAGGAACCTAACCCCCCCTGCTGCTCCTGCAACTGTTTGCAATGTACCGATATTTCTTTGTTCAAAGGTCTCCTTAATAATCGCTAAATCCTCACTAATAGAAGATTTAGCAGAACCGTATCTCTCTGAAAAAAACGTTAGAGAGACTAATTGACGCGGATGTTCTAGTAAATAATTCGTCATATCTATTAATCGTTCACTTCGACGAAACTTCATTTATAGGACCCCCATTATCAAATTCATCCTAGCTAAATTATGCCTAGATTTTCATCTAGGCTAACCTGACTATTATTTAAGTTACACATAGCTGTTGATTTCCGTTGCAAGCACTTAGCGATCCGCTCATATCAACAAATACTTGAACATAGTCATTATTTACGATGTAAATTCCGAATATTCTACCGATAATATATCATTAATATCCGTCTTTAATCAAGCTTATGTCTTTCTCCTATTATCCTAACGGCAAAAACTTGATCACAAAAACCTCTTAGCCCATTATAGATCCTTTGCATTCTTGAATCATGATGAACAAGCCCAAAAACAGTAGGACCGCTTCCGCTCATCAATACTGCATCTGCTCCGAATCGTTTCATTTGTTCTTTTATTTGTGCTACTTCTGGATGTAGCTGAAAAGTAACGTCTTCTAAAACATTTTCAACATTACTACAAACTTGAGTGTAATTTCCTGATTCAATTGCTTCAATCATTGCTTTCGTATTCGGGTGCTTTATGTTATTTACATTCAATCTCCGATATACGTCTGCAGTCGAGACTCCAATAAAAGGCTTCGCTAATATTACCCAGCATGTCGGCGCAGATGGAAGCTTAGTAATTATTTCCCCTCTACCAGTTGCAAGGGCAGTACCTCCATAAACACAAAACGACACATCAGACCCTATTTCAGCTCCTATTTTCGCAAGTTCATCGATCGTTAGGCCTAGATCCCACAATTTATTTAATCCCCGTAAGACTGCCGCTGCATCACTGCTACCACCTGCAAGACCTGCTGCAACTGGAATAACCTTTTCAATCGTGATGGCGACCCCTTTTTGAACATTAAAACGCTCTTTTAAAAGAAGGGCAGCTTGATACGCTAAATTACGGCTATCATCTGGAACAAATCGATTTAGAGAAGTAATTTTTATTGTATTCTGTTCCAATAAAGTTAATTCCAGGCGGTCTGCCAAATCAATCGTTGTCATAATCATTTCAACTTCATGATAGCCATCCTCACGTTTATATAAAACATCTAAAGATAAATTGATTTTAGCCGGTGCCTTTACCAAAAGCTTCAACATTTCCACCTACTTTATGTAATTCAAAACAGCTCCATTTTTTGTCCTATTTTACCACAAAACAATAGAAGTAAGACCTTTTGCACTAAACTTTATTTGTTAAATTTACGTCAGAGGTAGGTGTTGCACCTAAAAAAATAGAAATACCAGAGCAAAAGCCCTGGCATATCGCAGTGTTTCTATTTCGTTGTTGAAATCGATTTGCATTTATTGGCAGATGCGTAAAGAATGCTAAAAGGTTACATATTTCCTCGAATATGTTGCTCGGCAATTTCAACAGCTCTTTTTACCATATTGCCAGCATCTCGGGCGGTAATGCCACCCCATCCCTCTTTCTGTACAACATCATAAAAGCCCAGCTCTTTCGCAAGTTCCTCTTTAAAGCCTTCTGACATAACGCCTCTTCGTCTGCCTATGTTCAACATCTCCTTCCACACCACGATACATATAGTATGATGCAGTTGCTATGTAATCATGCGATATGGGCAAATGCTAAAAGAGCCTGCGACATAATTTGTTATCTCTATTCTAATAAATTTGAAAAGGCGACAAACAAAAGTTGTCGCCTCTCAAGGAAAAGTTAATACTATAATTAATTTAAAGCAATTTGTCCTGCTGTGTCTTCATAGAATGTAATTTGAACCGTTTCTGTTAAAACATCTGCATAGCTGTAAGATACACGTTCAAACGCATTTTCTTCCTGATCTAATTCGATCACAAAAATGGAAGGATACGTTTCCGCTAAAACACCCGAACGCTCAATGGTTTTTCTGCGTCCACCATTCGCCTTGAGTAAAAGTCTTTTCCCAAGGTTTGAATCAAGAGCCTTTTTGATATCTTTTAATGTTTTTCCCACTCGGTCCACCTCACTATGTTAAGTATATCATGTTGACATAATGTAGTCAAATAAAAATATAAATTATAACAGGAATCAAAAAAGATTGTCAATATATTTTTATCGCAAATTCTTCAGTTTTTCTACATTTTTATCATATCCCGATTCATAAAGATTATGTATACTGTTCAATTCCAACAAAAGGCATGATCATTGAATTCGACAATTCCTTTTTACACAAAAAAATAAACCGTTACATTAAAAACGGTTTATTCATTAAGATTCATTATGTTGATCGCTGTTATAAGGCATTCCCGTTCTCAATACACCCTTCGTCTCAATTCCACCTAATCCTTTTTCACCCGTTAAAGTATTTCGCAGAACATCCCAGACATTAATTCGCTCCATAAATGGTGTGAAGCTAATCTTTGCTACAATATACACAGGGTCAAGTGCATGTATATTAATCCGATAGGGAGAGCTAGCAAAATTGGCTCCTGCTTGAATAATCGACTCAAAATGAGATTGGCAAGCACCAGCAAATATGACTAACTGATCTAAATGCGGAATCTTTCTCCTCGCCTCTTTCACGGTTTGGGCAAAGTGTTTAGAATTTCGATAAGCATTAATATCTGTTTTTTTCCCCTTTGCTTTTGAGTATGAATCATGACCTGTAACCACCAAAATATCAGGCCGATAATAATCAATTAGTTGGCCGATTTTAAGCGGCATTTCCTTCTCAATACAGTGAATACCGGTGACCGGTACACCTATCTTTTCATATAGCATTAAGCATTTTTCTAAATAAGTCGGATCTCCATCTAAGTGCAGGACCCTTCCTGGCATTTGAAAAAAATTAAATCTTTTACTATATCCATCGGTTACCTCATACTCCTGCCTTTGCTTTAGCAGTTCAACCTCTTGTCGAAATAATTGTAAAGACTGCTCCTCAAGTGTTTGGTATTCCCTCTCCTTCTTTTCTCTTGTACTTGAGCTAATAGCTACTAAATCTGTAATAGGTGCATCTGCTATTAGACGAATATCTTCCCCGTATAATATAGCAATCTGTTTCCCATTCTGTTCACGTATATCAATGACCCTAAACATAATATCGCATTTGTATGAGATTCTCCCGACAACATCCATGATATTAATACTCATTGCCGTCACTCCAATTAGCTCCCACTACTTATGAGCTTTTCAAAATTCAAATAATGATTCTCTCATAAACTATGCATTCGTCTAAGTACTTGTGAATGGAAACAATCATGAGCCATGAGCCTCTGCTCCCAAACATGTTATATAAATGTCGTCGGCTTCATTTCTCTGCGCTGGTGATTACTTCGTACATCAAGGCTTGTTCAATGAACCCGACGACGATTTAGTGTTTACATAGAAAAAAGACCCGTTCATACGAGTCTTAACTAAAATGAGCTAATAGTTGGTCACTTAATCGAGCAAACTCTTCAATGGATAGCGTTTCTCCTCTTCTGCCCGGTTCAATTTCTGCTTTTGCTAGTGCCGAGAGAATTTCCTCTTTCTTTTGCTTTCCATCAGGCAATTGATTCGTTAAGTTGTTAAGAATCGTTTTACGCCTCTGAGCAAAGCTTGCTTTAATGATTTGGAAGAAGAATGCTTCATCCTTTACCATGACTGCTGGTTCTGTTCTCTTCGTTAAACGAATAACTGCAGAGTCCACATTTGGCTGAGGGACAAAGACCGTTTTCGGTACAATCATTACCGTTTCAGCCTTTGTGTAATATTGAATAGCAATGGATAGTGAGCCATAATCCTTCGTTCCAGGACGAGCTGCAATTCGATCTGCCACTTCCTTTTGTAGCATACAAACAATGCCTCTAATTGGCAGGTTTTCCTCAAGGAGCTTCATAATGATTGGGGTCGTCACATAATACGGGAGATTGGCCACAACCATAATGTCCTCGATGTCAGTAAAGTTTTCTTCGATTGCCTGTTTTACATCCGCTTTTAGAACATCATTATGGATAATCGTTGTATTCGGATAAGGAGCTAATGTTTCTTTTAAAATGGGCAATAGACGCTGATCAATTTCAAACGCCATTACTTTTTTGCTTCTTCTTGCAAGCTGTTCGGTTAAAGCACCAATTCCTGGTCCAATTTCAATTGCACCCGAACCTTCTGTCAAATCGGCAAAGTCAACAATTTTTCGTAATATATTCGTATCAATTAAAAAGTTTTGTCCAAGGCTCTTTTTAAAAGAAAATCCATATTTTTCGAGAATAGCTCGTGTTCTCACCGGTGTTGCTATATCTTTATTCATTTCCTTCCTCCTGACGTATAGCTAAGATGGCTTGTGCAAACTCCTCTTTACTAATTTGAAACATCATTAATCTCTTATGAAGCTGCTTTCCATTAGTAAAACCAATCTTTAGTAATTTACCTAGCTTTTCTCTTCGCTCTTTTGCACCTTCTCCGCCTATAAGCCCAGCGGCTATTAAATCATCCTGCGTAATTTCTTCTAGGACCTCTTCATGCATAATGTGTGCATTCTTTAAAGCAAAGCGAATTGTTTCTGGAGAAGCATGTTCAACGCCAACTCCCCTTCCATGCTTTTCAAGTGCATCTGCTTTTTCAATAAAAGCATGCTTGCAGCCTGGAACTTGCTCCTTAATCGTATTACGGATTTTCTGACCAGGGAAATCCGGGTCAGTTAGCACGATGACTCCTCTTGTCTTCATGGCAAGTTTTATTTTCTCAATTGTTTCTTGATTAACAGCAGAACCATTTGTCTCTATCGTATCCGCATCTAAGGCTCTTTTAATCGCAGTCGTATCATCCTTACCTTCAACAACGATAATTTCTCTTATTTTCATAACTTCTTCCTTATAAAAAAATTTTTGATAAAAACTTGAAACATTTCTGTAATGTAATACGTCTATATTAATGACAACAAAATGCACTTGTATTATTATATATTAAAAAAGTAAAAGAAAAAATGCAGAGGAAAATGCTCCCCTGCATAAAGCGAGAAATTAATTTAAGATCTTAATTTTGACTTTCTTGCGACCCCAACGATAGGCATCCGATTTATTCGCGAAGAATACATCGATTTTATTTCCCTTAATCGATGAACCTGTATCAGCGGCTACAGCATACCCGTAACCTTCTACATACACTTTCGTTCCAAGTGGAATGACTCTCGGATCAACGGCAATAACTTTTACATTTGGATTTGCTCGTAAATTAATGCCTGTTGCTGTCTTACCAGAACAGCCATTACAAAAGGCCGTATAGGCAGTTGAACTCACATAAAGTTCCTTACCCGTTTCATTCCCACGGGAAACGACCTGAACAGGAGCAGCCTTTGTTCCAACAGCGACAACTTTATCTTGTTTATCTCGAACCTTTTTTTCACTAACTAATGTTCTAGAGACCTCTTTACCATTCTCTAAAACAACTTCATACTCTTTCGTTATTAGACCTTCCTGGCCCTTATTAACGACCTGTTCTTTTCCTTTGGCAAGGCTAGAGTCCTTTTTCGTTACAACTGCAAATTTAATTGGTTCTTCCACTACATCGGTGACCTTTTCAACTCGGATGACTTTAACGACGTCATTTGCTTTGACTGTCTCTTCAACTTTCGGCACAGTACGATCTAATTCATTTAGTTTGATGCCTTGATTATCTAAAAAGTCAGCGACCGTAGTCGAAGTTGACCATACTTGTTGCTCTTTCCCGCCATCGGAAAGGGTAACTGGAAAAGCTGTATTTACTTCAATTTGAATATTATTTTTTATTTCCTCGTTGAGATTTGGCTGAACTTTGTCATGAGCAGTCAATGCAATCTCCTGTTCTTTCAAAAGTTCTTCTACTGTTTTGGATGTTGTCCAAACCGTTTTCTTCTCGTTGTCTTTTACAATATGAACCTGTTTTGCTGGTTCCCAAACAATTTCTAAATTGTTTTTAACCTCCGTGTTTAACGATGGAAACACATAGTCTTCTGAGCGTAAAGAAATATCTAAATCATCAAATATATCTTGAATGGTTGCTGCATGCGTTTTTATGATTTTTTCTTGACCGTCTAATGTAATAGCTACTGTTTTCTTCGTCGTTTCAAAGATTATGAAGCCTGTGGCAGCTACAAAAACTATGAAACTAGCAAGAATTATAGCCAATTTCTTTTTACTCAAAGACTTGGATAACAGGTTTTTCATGTTTTGGAATACGATGAAAAACGCCTCCTTTTCTCTCGGAGTGATTATATATACTATCTTGCCGACTTGTCAACTCTTTAAATTTTCCCCTTGAGTAAATGGACCTCCTTTCAATGTATCCCCTATTATGCAAAATCTTCAAAAGAAAGGAAAGAGAGACTTATCGACATGGTTATCCTATGAGAGAAAGAAGTATTGTAGAACTTCTAAGAATTCGAAACGATTTGGACAAGTAATCTAATAAAACGACAGCATCTATTATCAGTTTATGCCGAATAATTTATTTGCATTTTCAGTTGTGGCTCTTGCTACTTCTTCAACAGAAAGCTGCTTTATTTCCGCAATTTGCTCAGCCACTAGCTTTACATAACTTGGTTCATTTCGCTTTCCTCGATAAGGATGAGGCGCTAAGTATGGACAATCCGTTTCAATCAATAGCTTATCCAATGGAATCACTTCCGCTACCTCTTTAGGTTTTCTGGCATTTTTAAATGTGACAGGTCCACCTAATGAAATATAGAAATTCATCTTCACACATTCTTGTGCCACTTCTGAACTACCACTGAAGCAATGCATAATACCTCCAACTTCTTCAGCGCCCTCTTCCCTTAAAATTTCCACAATATCTGCTGTTGCATCACGATTATGAATAATGATCGGGAGCTTCACCTTTTTTGCCAACTTAATTTGCTTGCGGAAGACCTCTTTTTGAATTTCCTTCGGGGACTTGTCCCAATAATAATCTAAGCCCATTTCTCCAAGAGCAACGACCTTAGGATGACTTGCAAGCTCTTCAATCCAGAGTAAATCTTCAGTAGTCATATCAATCGCATCAACCGGATGCCAACCGACACTCGCATAAATAAAATCGTATTGTTCCGCTAACTCCATAGCTCTTTTAATCGTTGGTCGGTCAAATCCTACAACAACGATTCGTGATATTCCCTCAGCTTGAGC
>JAEWIG010000177.1 GCA_023387295.1 Bacillota bacterium
CATTAACGACGATTAGCGGCCTTGCTGAAGGGATTAAAAATCAATTAATTCCTGAGGAGGACGTCGAAAAAGGAATGGTTCTCATTGATCGAGAAGCGAAGCGATTAATTCGGCTCGTAAATGAGAATCTTGATTATGAAAAAATACGTTCAAATCAGCTAAAGCTAGATAAAATGGCCGTGAATTTATTTGAAGCTCTTGAAGTGGTAAAGGAGCAGCTATATATTCAAGCGAAGGATAAGAAAAATGTAATTACAATTGAATGTGAAGAGGAGTTATTAATCTTTGCGGACTATGATCGGCTAATCCAAATATTAATAAACATTGCGAAAAATAGTAATCAATTCACAGAAAAAGGGCAGATCATGTTAAGAGGGAAAGAAAATGATGCTCATACGATTATTGAAATAGAGGATACAGGAATCGGTATTGATCCGAAAGAAATTGAGTCGATATGGCTGCGATTCTATAAAGCTGATGTTTCAAGAACAAGTAGTACCTTTGGTGAATTTGGGATTGGACTCTCCATTGTGAAGAGACTTGTTCAGCTTCATAACGGAGAAATTGAAGTTAGCAGTGAAAAAGGAAAAGGGACAAAATTTACAATTTATTTTCCTAAAGTGGATTCCGCAACTCGATAGCAATTTATAACTTTAAACAAAACAATCATGTTATGTAAAATGTCGTCGGATTCATTTCACTGGGTTGGTGATTACTTTTAACAACAAGGCTTGTTCAATGGATCCGACGACGATTTTGTTTGAACATACAAAAACCTACTTTCCAAGAAAAGCGAAAGTAGGTTTTTTGATCGTGATTAAGATACAATTTGTGTTTCAGTTAAAGGAATTACTTTAGCTGCCACTTCAGTTTCATGAATTTTTTTTACTTCAATATACTTAATATGGTGGTCCTCCATATCAACGATTTGAAATTCATAAGAATCAAGGAGGATTGTATCTCCTTGCTTTGCCTCATAATTTTCCGTTAAAATCCAGCCACCGATTGTATCAACGTCTTCATCATTAATCTCAGTATCTAGCAATTCATTTATTTCACTGACAAGCACTTTAGCATCGATTAAAAAGTGTCCGTCCTTAACTTTTCGAATTTCTGGTACTTCATCCATATCGAATTCATCACGGATTTCACCAACAATTTCTTCAATAATATCTTCTACTGTAACGAGACCAGACGTACCACCGTATTCATCCATTAATACCGCCATATGAATTCGTTCCTTCTGCATTTTGAGAAGGAGATTATGAATCGGAATTGTGTCAATAACACGGATAATTGGACGAGTATAGGAATGTAGAGTTCTTGATGTAATTTCTCTATTTTTAATAAGGTCCGTCATGACTTCTTTAATATTGACTAAGCCAATAATGTGGTCTTTATCTCCATCAATGATTGGATATCTCGTGAATTTTTCTTCATAAACGGTCTCAAGAAAGCTTTCTAGTGTATCATCTTTTGAAAAAGAAACCATTTCTGTTCTTGGTACCATTATTTCTTTTGCTATACGATCATCAAAATCAAAAATTTTATTTACATACTTAAACTCTGATTGGTTGATTTCGCCACTTTCATAGCTTTCAGATAAAATAATGCGAAGTTCTTCCTCTGAATGAGCTAATTCATGATCAGAAGCAGGTTTTAGACCAAATAATCCTGTAATAAAACGAGCAGAGCCGTTTAGTACCCAAATGAAAGGATACATGATTTTATAGAACAAAATTAATGGTCGAGCAGTGATTAATGCTACAGTCTCTGCCTTTTGAATCGCAAGCGTTTTTGGTGCTAATTCACCAACAACAACATGTAAGAAAGTCATAATAATAAAGGCAAAGGCGATCGAGAGAACCTTAGTAACTGATTCTGGTATTGTAATATACTCGAATAATGAACGAAGTATAGTAGCAAACGTTGGTTCGCCTAGCCACCCGATACCCAGTGCTGTAACTGTAATCCCTAATTGACAGGCTGACAAATACTCATCGAGATTACTAATAACTTTCTTTACTTGTATTGCTTGTTTATTTCCTTCTTCTATTAACTGATCAATTTTTGAACTTCTTATCTTTACGATAGCAAATTCTGACGTTACAAAAAATGCCGTCATAGCAATTAAAATGGCTATTAACACCAAGTTAAATATGTCCAAATAAATTCCCCTAGCCCGAGATTGCGGGTAGGGAGTCACCTCCTGATAATATGGAAAATTTAATCATTAACTTGTTAAGCTCACAAGAGACTTAATCAAGGATGAACCCTCTAAATTTAGTTTTTTAGAAAGATCATCTTTTTGCTGCTCATCCATGCGGCTAATGAGTGGGAGCAAAACAGAAATTTCATTATGAAGCTGTTTCATTTGCTTCGTAACTGCATCAATTTGCTCTTTTAATTCGCATGTGGGCATGTCGGTATTTGACTTTAAATCTAGCTTTCTCTTAATCTCATCTAATGGAATATGCATACTTTTGCATTCTTCAATAAATCTTAAATCAGTTAGAACGTTCTCAGGATAAATCCGATAATTTGACTTTGTTCGGTCAGCTTGGATAAGCCCCATTTTTGTATAATAATCAATCGTTCGCTTCGTGACGTTCGCAATGCTTGCTAATTCACCGATACGATAAAATACCCCATTCTATCACTCCCCACACTATTATAGTAAAACAATTTATTGTCCTATTTCATATAAAAATAATTGAGAATTTATTATGTTTGCATACTCATTAAATGGAGGAAAAAATTATCCTTGAAAATATTATATGTTAGATAAAAGCGTACAGTCAAACGTCTTAGTTTGAAAAAATGGATTACTTTTATTTTATGCGAAAATGAAACAAATATGTAATGAAATCCAGTTGCAAAAACCGATGGATTTTTGGTTCAAAAAGCAGAAGTCGTCATAGATTAGACTTCTGCTTTTTTCACTTCAATAAAAATAATATGATGTCCTTCAATTTCATTAATAATAAATTGATAACCGTCAGCTTCAAGGACATCTCCTTTTTTTAGGTCGAATTTTTGCGTTAAAAACCAGCCTCCAATCGTGTCAACATCTTCTTCATTTAAATTTGTTCCCAGTAAGTCATTCGTTTCTGAAATAAGGAACTTTGCATCTAGAATATAATGATCTTGATTGATTTTTTGTACAAGTGGTAGTTCATCAGCATCAAATTCATCACGAATTTCTCCGACAATCTCTTCAAGAATATCCTCAACGGTAACCAGCCCTGCTGTTCCTCCATATTCATCGAATAAAATGGCCATATGAGTTCGCTCTTTTTGCATTTTTAATAGCAAGTCATGAAGTGGAATGGTTTCTATCACACTAATGACAGGTTTTATGTATTGAATAACTGGCTTTTCTTCTTTACATTTTTTTTGGATGCAGTCCGTTAATAATTCTTTCACATTAATAAGGCCTAGTACATGGTCTTTATCCCCGTCAGCAATAACGGGATAACGAGTGTATCTTTCGTGTAAAACGACTTCAAGAACTTGAGACAGAGTTGCACTTTCATCTAAGCTAACAATTTCTGTTCGTGGGACCATAATTTCTTTTGCAACACGATTATCAAATTCAAAAATTCGATCGACATATTTGTATTCTGACTGATTAATTTCTCCGCTCTTAAGGCTTTCAGATAAAATGATGCGTAGCTCTTCTTCGGAATGTGCGATTTCACTTTCTGAAATATTTTTTAATCCAAATAAACTACTTACAAATCGGGCAGAACCATTTAAAACCCAAATAAAAGGGTACATGATTTTGTAGAACCAAATTAATGGTTTGGAAAATGCTAGCGTAATGGCTTCTGCTTTTTGTATAGCAAATGATTTAGGAGAAAGCTCACCGATAACGACATGTAAAAAAGTCACGACTGAAAAGGAAATAATGAAAGATAATACGTGTGTGATGGATTCCTGTAGCTGAAGCTTTTCAAAAATCGGCAGCAATATTTGTTCGAATGTCGGTTCACCAAGCCAACCTAATCCTAAGGAAGTAATGGTGATTCCGAGCTGAGAAGCTGATAGATATTCGTCGAGATTAGAAATGACTTTCTTTGCAGAAGCAGCACGTTTGTCACCTTCTGCTAATAACTGGTCAATTCTTGAAGTACGGACTTTAACAATGGCGAATTCTGACGCTACAAAAAATGCTGTAAGTAAAATAAGTAAAAATAGCAAAAATAGATTTAAGATCATATTGAAAACCTCACAAAAGTTTAGGAGTATTTACTCGCTTAACTTATACCATTCCCGAAAATCAAAAAAAACAGTCAGTCGACTGTTTTTATTTTATAAATAGTTTAATTTATGGGCTTATCGTTTAGTTAGCTTTCTCACTTACTCCAATCTCTAGCTAGCATTCCATAAAGGGCAAGGTCGTGGAAATGATCATAGAGAAATTCTGCGTCACGAATGATACCTTCCTGTTTGAAGCCAAGTCTTTCGGGAATGGCTCGACTTTTTTGATTGTCAACACCACAGCGAATTTCAATCCGGTTTAACTGCAACTCGAAAAAAGCGTAATTTACCAGAGCTTGTACAGATCTAGTCATAATTCCTTTTCCCTCAAAGCCTTGTCCTAAAAAATAACCAATGCTTGTTTGTTTATGATTCCAATCTATTTGGTGGAATCCGATCGTTCCTGCTAGGACACCATTATAGCGAATTCCACTATTAAAGCCTTGATTGTCAGCAAATTGCTTCAGCCACATTTGAAAAATTGAATGATATTCAATAGGTGAAGTCATATTATCTACCCATGGTAGCCACTCCCTCAAATGAGTGCGATTGCTATCGACGAGATGGTAAAGCTCCTCTGCATCATGTAATTGAAATAATTGTAATTCAATTTCTTGATCAACTTTTAATGTAAACAACTGATATACTCCTCTCCAAATAAATTTCTCTTAATCATAAATGGAAAATTCATAGAAGTATACTAAATTTATACAAAAAATAATGCGCCCATTGGTTAGTGAGGTGGATTTTTTGTCGAATGAACTTGAATAAAAAAGGTACTAAGAAACTTTACGCTCATTGTCTGAAAAAAGAAATATGAAGGTACTTCTAGTAATGTGAAATATCCGTGAATAGTAGGGGATTGTGATATTTTTAACAGTATTTTAGTGATAAACTTGTTATAACTAAAGAGAATCATTCTCAATTGAAAAATAACAAAAGAAATTGGGTGGAAGCCGTGCTTGGAAAATTAAAAGAAGGCGAAAAAGCTAAAATTATAGACATTTCACAAATAGATTATTTAGTTCGAAGAAGATTGCTTGATCTTGGCATTACTGAAGGAGCTGAAGTGTGTATTAAATGCTGCATGCCGTTTGGTGGACCTGTCATGGTAGAATCATGCGGTCAATGTGTAGGCATTCGTCGAAAGGAAGCTATACAAATCGGAGTGGAGAGATTGTAATGGAGATAGCCTTAATCGGTAATCCAAATACGGGAAAAACATCCCTTTTTAATACCCTGACAGGTTCCTATGAGTATGTAGGGAACTGGAGTGGAGTTACAGTTGAAAAGAAAGTAGGATTATTTAAAAACAATCGAGATAAATTAATCGATTTGCCAGGGATTTATTCATTAAACCCATTATCGAAGGATGAAGGGGTTGTTACCCAATTCCTATTATCTGAAGATGTTGATAAAACGATTAATATCCTAGATGCATCACAATTGGAAAGAAATCTGCATTTAACAATACAGTTGATTGAATATGGAAAACCAATTGTGATTGGATTAAATATGATCGATGTTGCAAGTAATAGAGGAATTCAAGTTGATTCAGAAAAATTAGCAGCCCAAATCGGTGTTCCAATTGTAGATGTCATTGCTAGAACAGGAAAAGGCTGTGATAATCTATCTAAACTTGTCACAGAAGAAAAACATCGGATTCCAAATAAAAACTTCGTAAATTATGGCAAGGAAATTGAGGAATCCATTTTAGAACTTGAAAGGCTCCTTGAAGGGAAGACAGAGCTTTCAGTAAGGTGGCTTGCTCTTCAATTATTTGAAGGTAATGAGTATGTTAAGAAATATGTCAGCACATTTGCTGATGAAGCTCAAATTTCTGCATTAGTTAACAGCGTAGAAAACAGTGTGAAGGCTAGCTACCAAACTTCAATTGAACAGTTTATTTTTCAAAAAAGAAAAGAAAAGATTAACAGTATTATAGAATCTGCTACAATCAAAAAAAATGAACATAAAGTCCCGCTATCTGAAAAAATTGATAAAATCGTAACTAATAAAATATTGGGCTTGCCCATTTTTTTCTTGCTCATGTATTTAATGTTTATGTTAACGTTCGACGGACTTGGTACACCAATATCAGATGCGCTTGATGGCTTTTTTGCAGGAACGCTAACAGATCTTTTAAATGGCTGGCTTGATGCTGTAGGAGCATCCGAATTTATTCATTCTTTAATCCTTGATGGAATTGTTGCAGGGGTCGGTGGCGTTCTAGTTTTCGTCCCACAAATATTTATTCTCTTCTTCTTTATTTCTTTGCTTGAGGATTCCGGTTACATGGCAAGGGTTGCATTAGTCATGGATAGAATTATGGAATCAGTCGGGCTGAACGGGAAGGCCTTCATCCCAATGATTATTGGGTTTGGCTGTAATGTGCCAGGAATCATGGCGGCGAGAACGATAGAAACGCCTAAGGAGAGATTGTTAACCATTTTACTGACTCCGTTAATGTCCTGTTCTGCACGATTACCGATTTACGCACTATTCGTAGGGGCGTTTTTTGCAGCTAATAAAGCTTTTATTGTTTTATCTTTATACATTCTCGGAATTGTTGTTGCACTTATTCTCGCAAAAATATTTTCTTCGACGATTTTAAAAGGGGAGACTTCTTTATTTGTCATCGAATTACCGCCATACCGCCTACCACAATTTCAGGCTTTATGGCGTAGTACATGGGATAAAGGAAAGGGCTTCGTTAAAAAGGCAGGTACATTTATTTTTGCGGGTTCTGTTTTTATTTGGCTCTTATCCTATGCAGGACCAGCTGGTCTAAATGTTGAGCTAGATGATAGCTACTTAGCAGTTATTGGTGGGGTATTAGCTCCATTGTTTGCGCCGATTGGCTTTGCTACATGGCAGGCAGGTGCTTCATTAATAACTGGATTTTTGGCTAAGGAAGCCATTATTTCAACAATGAATATTATTTATTTCGTACCGGATGAAGCGACTCTTCAAGGATTACTAGCAAATTACTTTACGCCATTAGCAGCATATAGTTTTATGGTATTTATCCTTTTATACATTCCTTGTTTAGCAACAGTCGCGACTATATATAAAGAAACAGAATCAAAGAAATGGACCGCCTTTTCAATTGGCTATGCCTTGTTTATTGCTTATTTCCTTGCTCTTATTATTTACCAAGGTGGAAAACTGTTAGGATTTGCTTAACTCTATGAAATAGGGGATGAATATAATGATGGTTAATATCATTATTGGTGGACTAATTTTTGGCTATGCTGGCTTTGCACTAATAAAATTTCTAAAAAAATCAAAGCAAGGAAAATGTGCAGCATGCTCGATCAAGGACTCATGTAACACTACATGCAGCACTGCTGTAGAAGATGAGACGAAATAAGAAATATGATTAATTTAAAGTTCAAGAAAAACTGTTGTTGTTATATAGGCAACAGTTTTTCTTTTTATAATTGTTATTAATGAGGCAAATCTTTTATAATGAAGTTAGCAGTGTAATAATACACGAAAAGCTGAAAAGGAATGAATGGATTTTGACCCGTGAAGAAATTATCTTAAAAGTATCTGAAAAAATGCGTCTGATTCGTACCGAAGCAGGCTATACACAGGATAGAATGGCAGAAATCATTGGTATTTCAAAGAAAACCCTCGTCCAAATTGAAAAAGGTAGAGTGGAAGCAGGATGGACGACGGCTGTAGCAGTTTGTGCCCTTTTTCGTGAAACTGAAACGGTTCGCTTTTTATTTGGGAATGAACCATTAGAAGTTTTAGAAACGATTGCAAGAGAAGGGATTGACTATCGTAAGGAAAAAACGATGGGCGGGAAAATTTGGTGGAAGGAAATTAATCAGCATGACGGCTTAATTCTGCAACAGAATATTATTAGCAAGCATTATCGCATCATTGATGAAGAGCATTTCCGAATTTACAGTAGCTTTGATGAAGCTTCTTCGAATGAAAGATTTCATGAGCTAGTGTTTGAAAAAGAGAATAACAACTATTAGTTGGAGTGCGGCCAATTATGGGCGTGCTTTTTTTTACAACCTAATGAACGAAAATGAACTCTTATACGTCTAATCATTAGAAAAAAGAAAAAGCAAGTTATTGGGAAAGAGAGGCCTGGATTTGAATGGAGGATAAAGAGCTCATTCTGAGTGCGAAACGTGGGGATCAAAGCTCCTTTGCCATGCTTTTTCAAAAAAATTATCCCTTCTTAGTAAAATATTTACTTAAGGTAACGATGAATCCTGATATAGCAGAGGATCTTGCTCAAGAAACGATGGCAAAATGCATTGAGAAAATCCATTTATATGAAAGTAAATCGAAATTCTCATCATGGCTTATTTCTATAGCAACGAACCTTTACATTGATAGGCAGCGTAAAAAGAAGAGAGAAAAGAAATGGCTGCAGGAGGAAGAAATTTTTCGCAAGTTGAAATGGCAGGTAGAACATCGTAATGAAGAATGGAATGACGCATTGACTGCATTAGGCAAACTCAATGAGGATGTACGTATTCCAATAATTTTAAAGCATTATTATGGGTATTCATATGATGAAATCGGAACGATGATGAAGGTTTCACCTGGAACGATAAAATCGAGGGTTCATAATGGGATTCTTTTTGTTAGAAAGGAGCTGAGATTGAATGAAGAAACAAAGTGAGAGATTGGAAAATGAAAGTCTTAATGTTGATTTGTCTGATGTTTTAAAGGAAGTGGAGCAAGGACTAGAAATGATTGAAAATAATGTTCCTGTTTATACACCAAATTTGGAATGGTTTGAACATATCGTGATCGAAGAAAAACAGAAATTGCGGAAAAAACTTATTTTTGATGTAGCTACTTTTGCTGTAGTTTCGTTAATAATTTTGAGCGGTGTTTTGTTTGCGTTGTATAAAGTTCCAATTGTTTTCTTTACGATTCAAGGGGTAGTTACTGTTTTTTTTGTTGCATACTTTGCTATTCAGTACGTTAAGCAGGTGAAAGAGACATGAACGAAGAAATCACCCTACCAATGCTGATAGTTCTTGGCATTATTCTCATATGCCAGAGCAGTTTCCTTTTTACAAATGCAAGGAAGTATGGACATAATTATTGGTTATGGGGTATTTTGGGGTTAATTCAGGCCCCGATGCCAACTCTTATCTATCTTATTTTTGTAAGAAAGCTTTGGCCTAAAAGGAAGAGTAAATCTGAATTGAAGGAATGAA
>JAEWIG010000180.1 GCA_023387295.1 Bacillota bacterium
TCCCACCTCCTTAAAAAGTATAAGAAAGTTATGAAGTCCAGTACAAGCTGGTTTCTTCAATTGCTTCTTGTTTTTTCCTCCGGTTATGAATCAGAAGAAGGATCATTTTGATCAAAAAATTGTGCAAGGCCAGCAAGACGCGGATCAATGTTGTCCTTTTTATCCTGCTCTTGAATAACTTCCCAATCTTTCCCTGATTGAGGAGCTCCTTCTTCGCTGTTGTCTTCACAGAACACTTGCATTGGAACCTCGAGTAAGAGGATCTCATGAATGACCGGAAAAAGGTCAATTAGATCACCTTTTACTTGGTGAACCTCTTCAACAGATTCGTCATCCAAACCTTTTAAGAGGAACGTTTCTGTTGTTTCTACATTAATTGGAAAATTTACGTCAACTAAAGTACGAGAACAAGGGAGGATAAGATGGCCGTTTATTGTTAAATGAAACGTCACCTTCGCTGAATCAATATCAGCTCTTCCTGTAATATGCATCGGTGAGACATCTCTAATGGTTGGATCAAGCTCTTTAATCGCATCCACATTGACGATCTCATCAATAATAAAATCCTTGCTTCGATTTTTTTGTAACTGACTTAAAGTCCATTTCATACGAATCACCTCAAGGCAACAAAGGTAATTATAGCTTCCATATAATTATTTGTCAATATAATTTCTTTACAGTATAATTTGTGCAACATCAATTTATTTTAACCTTATATATAAAAATAATTCAATAAATAGCCTGTAAAAAAAAGGAGCCATAGAGCAAATGAATGCAGTTGGTTTAGTCGTTGAATACAATCCCTTTCATAACGGACATGCTTTTCACCTTCACGAAGCAAAAAAGGTTGCAAATGCTGACATCGTCATTGCTGTTATGAGTGGGAATTTTCTACAAAGAGGAGAGCCTGCCCTCGTTTCAAAATGGAAGCGAACAGAAATGGCTTTACTAGCTGGTGCTGATATCGTGTTTGAACTGCCTTATGCATTTGCTACACAGAAGGCAGATACATTTGCCAATGGTGCAGTATCCATTCTAGAAGCAGCAGGCTGTCAGTCCCTCTGCTTTGGAAGCGAAGCTGGGAATATTGATAGCTTTCAGCAAACTCTTTTATTTTTAGAAAGTAATAAAGAACAATATGATAAACATGTAAAACGATACATAAAAGAAGGAAATAGTTATCCGAAGTCTTCTTCACTAGCCTTCCAAGAAATATCTCCTAACCAAGATTTAATTGATCTATCAAAACCAAACAATATTTTAGGTTTTCAGTATATAACAGCAGCCTACAACCAGCAATCCCAATTAAAGTTCTTTACTGTAGCTAGGAAAAATGCCAACTATCATGACCAGCATTTTTCATCAGAATCGATTGCAAGCGCTACTAGTATTAGAAAAGCATTGGATTCGGAGAATGGACAAATGGATTCCATTCGTAAATTTGTTCCAAATACAACATATGAAAATCTCCTACAATATAAAGAAGAGTTTGGGCTATTCCATCGCTGGGAAAACTACTGGCCCTTGCTTAAATTCCGTTTGCTCCAAACATCAGCAAGTGAGTTAAAAGCTATTTATGAGATAGAAGAAGGGCTAGAAAATCGGATACTCTCCATCGCGTCTGAAGCAGATAGTTTCCAACTATTTATGGAGAAACTAAAAACAAAGCGGTATACATGGACAAGACTTCAAAGGGCTTGTGTTCATATTTTAACGAATACAACAAAGGAAGAAATGTTTATGGAGATAGAGAAAGCGGAGTATTTACGCCTTCTAGGAATGACAATAAAGGGACAAGCATACTTAAACAAAAATAAGAGCAGACTTGGATTACCGTTAATTTCAAGAATATCATCACAGCAATCTAAACAGCTTAAGCTTGATACAAGAGCGTCAAAAGTATATGGATTAGCTGCTCCTGTCGGAAACCAAAGAGCGCTTATCGAAAAAGAGTTTAAACAACCACCAATCATTATTAGTCCATAATTTCGTTCTAAAAACAAATGCAGCCAGAAACGTTCGGATAGTTTCCAAGCGTTTCTGGCTGCTAAATAAAGCTGTAACTATTTTTCTTCAAGAGAAACTAAATAATCGATTGCATCAGTAAACGTACTAACAGGGACAATTTTCATTTTTGTTTTAATGTCCTGAGCTGTTTCGACAGCTACTTCATAGTTGGAATCTGCTTCTCCTTCTTTAAAAGGTGCAAAAAAGATTTCAGCTCCTGCTTTATCTGCAGCAACTATTTTCTGGTCAATTCCACCAATCTCCCCTACCATTCCATCTGAATCAATGGTACCTGTTCCAGCAATTTTATAGCCCTTTGTTAAATCTTCTTCTATTAATTGATTATAAATCTCTAACGAAAACATTAACCCTGCTGATGGACCACCAATATCACTACTCTCGATCGTTACAGTTGGATCGACAACGATTTCCTTATCGTCGACAAGACCAATTCCAACACCCACTTTTCCAGTCTCCGATAATACTTCTAACGTAACGGTAATTTCACTAACCTTTTTATCCCGCTCAATTGATAATTTCACTTCGTCTCCAGCACTTTTTTTTGAAACATATTCAATGAATTGAGCTGATGATTCAAATTCATATTCATCTACCTTAAATATTCGATCACCAGGTTTAAGCTTACCATCCGCTGGTGTGTTAGGCCTTACATTTAAGACAAAAACCCCACTATACTCATAGGAAACTGGAATTCCCGCTGCTTTATATGCAGTCTCAATCGCATAAAATTTTGAGGAATCCATCAAATGAAGCTGTCTGACATTATATTCTTCATCTGTTTCATTATTAGCTCTAATTGCCTCAATTGGATAGATTTCTTGATATTCACTAAATTTCGCCAGTGCGTATGAGTAGATATTCGCTCTTCCCATTCTAACTGTTGTTAACATAAAGCTTCCTTTTTCATCATAGCCATTTTCTACATTGATAATTGGCTCTAGCTCTTTTGCCATCCCGGGCTTTGACACATAGTAAGGCAAATAATAAAATGAGCTAGCCACAAAGATAATTGCTGCAATAAAGAAGGAACGGATCATATATTTTCGTTTCATCTTTCTGTAGGCTCCTTCCAATTGTTCATAAACTCTTTAATTTGATCAATATGTTTTCGAGTTTCTTCTTCTCCAATCATAATGATTTCTTCAATATTTGTAAAAGCCTTAGAGCTATACATTTCAACTCTAGGCCGAATCATGATATTTGAAGTGATTTCTCGTTGTGTTACTAATTCCATTTGGAGGATATCAAGACTTTGCATAATGACATCATAAATCGAGGTAATTTCCGTATTTGTTTTCACATGGGCGACGTCAATAGCAATTATTATGTCTGCCCCCATTTCTTTTACAACTGATACAGGAATACGATCAACAACCCCACCATCAACAAGAAGGCGACCATTTAATTTTTCAGGCACAAATATTCCTGGGATTGAGATGCTTGCACGTACTGCATCAGCAATAGAGCCTTTATCAAACACAACCTTTTCCCCTGTCATTAAATCAGTCGCAACAACACGAACGGGAATTTCTAGCTGTTCGAGAGATTTCCCATGTGTAAAAACTCGAATGAGTTCTTTTACTCGCTTACCCGCGATAAAGCCCATTTTGGGGACCGTAAAATCTAAATAATACTTCCGCTTAAATACTTTTGCTAATTTATATAGACGGTTTATATCAAGGCCCGCTCCATAAAAACAGCCTACCATCGCTCCCATGCTGCTACCAGCAATATAATCGATTGGAATTCCTTCATCCTTCAACACTTTAATTGCACCTAGATGGGCAAACCCTCGAGCCCCACCTGATCCTAATGCCAATCCAATTGTCGGCCGCTCCTTCAAAAGAATTTCCTCCTTTTGCACGCCAAGGTAAAATGTGAAAGCCTCGTTTCAATCTTATGGTCTATTTTACTTTTCTATGAGTATATTGATTTAGAGAGGACAAGGTTAATG
>JAEWIG010000227.1 GCA_023387295.1 Bacillota bacterium
CTTCCATATACAGGAGGTTGTTTCGAACCAAATAATGGTGTGTCACCGGATTTTGAATTCCAGTGATTCGCAATCACTATGACAGATTCACCTTGGAATTCAAACTGTGCGACTAACGGTTTTCGGCTACTAGCAAATGCAGCATTGTTCGGATCAATACGCCCTGGATTATGTGTCAACTTACCATTTTCATAGCCAACCGCAGTTGTTGCATTCCCGTGAGGAATCCCTTCTGTTAACGTTACACGTTCAGGATTATACAAAAAGCCAACCCGAATATTCGCATTTGGTTGTCCACCATCCTGATTGTTGACCGGATCAATATTAACGTATTCATACTGAACACCACCGGCATCACTAATCGCCTTAATCAAACGCTCATAGCTCTGTGCCGCTTTTGAATCTCCAGCATCTGGACCATTATTATCCTGCACTTCCGTGACACCAATAATGTCAGGGCTTTGCTTATCTATCGCAAAAGCTCTGGCCAGTTTCTTAGCTTTGTCCTCCGTTGTTGTTCTCGTATTATTGGAGAAGTTTTCAAGATTATACGATGCAATCGTCAATTTATCTTCTGCTTTAACGATAGTCGTTTTTTCTGGTGTTGCATGTCCTTTTTGATGCGCTACCTTCATTTCATCCAATGACACATAAATCTTATAGTTTTGGAATGAATAGCCGACAACTCCTGTAATCGGACCTGCAAATGTGTCACCCGTAGCGACATCGAAATCTCGGCCTGGACCATTTGGCTCTAAACGGAACTGAATTCGATTGGCATTTTGGTTATCCTGCTCCAACAACAAACCACCATGTAGCGTGTTTGTTGCTGCGCTTTCAAGAACAGTGACCAGATCACCATGTGCTTGTGGGGCAACAGCTTTCACATTTCCAATTTGAACACGCATTCCTTCCAAGCTCTCCCAGAAATCGATGGCATCAACATCTGGATTAAAAACCGTTAAATAATCACTATCGATATTCTCTTGCGGTAAGTTTGCTTCATCAATGATGATTGGCTTAGGTAGATCTACACCTCTTTGAAGAACAGTCACTTTCCCACCTTGATCATCACGGACGTTAATTTGTGTCACTTTCATATCTGTCTCGTTACGATCATCATAGCCGTCAATGGCGTATTCACTGACCCTACCCGTAACCGTAACAAGATCCCCGATTTGAATAGGCCAAGCATTTCGTCCACTGTAAAGAATGATTGCTTCTGACGTATTTGGATTGCTATCCACCAATTCATCAGGTGTCTGAATATGATAGTAGGTGGAACCGCTTAATGTAAATGAATACGTAACAATTCCTTCAATTCCTTCTACAACTTGATTGTTAAAAGGTGATGTATGACCTGCCCCTTGAATATCATGAATGCGAAGACTTTCAGTGATTAAATAAGTATACGTATTTACTTCGCTAAAGCGATGATCTTCCGTTTTTACAACAGCTTTCAGTACTGTATCTTCCGTAATTGTAACCGGTGTTGTATACACGACACCATTTTCAATCGGATCACTTTCATCCAATGTATACAAAATTTGCGCATTACTTGTGCTAGTCGATAATGTAATGGTTGTACCACCGATGAATGTTCCACTACCAGGATTGGCAACGACAGGTTGAATTATTGTGCGATCAGCAACAATGTCAGCCAGCGAACGTGGAATGACCTGGTAATCATTATCGAATTGCTGAACTATGCCTGTTATCGAATCATAAGTCGTACCAACAGTTAAGCCTAATGATGCTGTTTCATCTCGGACTAGAAATTCATGTCCATCTGTCGCAGTATAATTCGCCCAACCGCTCCCAGACTGCACGTTAGATAGAACGACATTATGGATCGTTACAAGCTGCGATTCATTCGCTTCAGATACGTCTACCCCCGTGATCACTTTCGGCGTAGGTACCCCAACATTTTCGCCTTTCTCAATGATTGTTGCCCCATCGAGTTGAAGTAATCCACGATAATCAGCCAATTTACCTTTTAAAGTGACTTCATCACCAATTTGTACATCCAAACTAGTTGGTCTGACCGCAATCCCACCTGTCGCATCTTGGACAGAAATGGTATTTTTCAAGATACCTGCAACAATCCCTTTTACCGTGACTGTTTCACCAACAGGAAGATTCCGTGCATCGGCTATTGAAAGAATGTCTGTCGGCTCCGGCTCTACTGGTCCGGATCCATCCATCTCATGAGATCCTAAATAATCAAACGTATCTTTTGGATAAACAAGCCACTCTGCATCTCTTTCAAAAGGATCATTAGCAATCCGATCCCCTTCCGTTACAGAACCTTTTCGTACAAGCGTAACATCCGTTCCCCAGTTGCTTCTAGCACCAACTTGTCCAAAAGAATCGATTACTTCGCCCGACTTTTTCAAAACAATGGCGTCATCCCCGTTAAAATTGATGACCGAGAGATTTTCTAGATTGCCTTTACTTTTCAAATCAGGAGCCGCATCCCGGTGGTAGATGACATATGTTTCCCCATTATTTAATGTCCCTGATAAAGCTAATCTAGCAGTAGTATTCACAGTGCCATTCGCGTACAACTCTAATGAATAGGAACTTAAATCAATCACATTTCCCGTCCCATTGTACAATTCTAGTGCCTTATTGAAACTACTCCCTTCTACGTACTCAGAAATAAATAGATCAGAAGCATAGGTTGTATCTGTAGTTGTAGCTGCTGCTGTTTGTGGTAAAGCAGGTACTAGTAGACCCACTACTAATAGAAGCGATAAAAAAGTATGCAAACAAGCTTTCAATTCCCTACAAACCATTTAAGACCTTCTCCTCTCAAAATTTAATTAATGAAGTTGATTTACCGAAGTAGAATTCTGGAAATAAAGCTAAACACAATAAGGTAGAACCACTCCTTTTCTATTAATTTCATTGAATATTCATACTTCTATGTACTCCTTCTAATATCGTAGCATCGCTATTAGTAGATGACTATGAGACGTTTTGTAATATCGTGACGTTTTATATTAAATGTTTCGACAGGTTCCTTGTCCCACTTTCACCACACGAAAAAGCAATTTAATCCAATCCATATTTTGTTGCTCACAAACTGTAGAAATATTTGGTAAAGTATAAGACCCAACGTTTCACTTAATTGAATGACAAATACTCCCCCTATCGAAACGAATTAGTAGACTCAAATTCAAATAAGGTTTTACATAGTCCTAATTATTTATTTAAAAATAAAAAAGCAAAACTCATTAATGAGAATTGCTTTTAAAAAATACAGATGAAGTTGTCTCGTGGACTAAATCATCTAGTCCAACTTAATTTCAAAACTATCAAGCAATGCACGCACTTCATCTGTTGATTTCGTGTTCATCAATTGATTTCTTAATTCAGCAGCCCCAGGGAATCCTTTGACATAAATTTTGAAAAAGCGATGAAGCGCTGTGATTGAACGTGGCAGTACTTCTGCATATTGATCTTGAAGATCAAGCTGCAGCCCACCAGCTTTTGCTGCTTGAATCAGTTCTGCGGCAACGTCTGGACGCAGAATAGGGCCACTATCTTTCCCTCTGGATGACAATAGCTATCCGAGTTTGTAAACTCTGTGAAAAACACATCTGGTCGACCGGCTTCACTTACTACGTTACGAAAAATAAAATCTGTCACATCTTCCATTGGTGCAAGTACAAAAAATGGTCGTGGTAAATCACGCCAAAAATTATCTATCATTTCAAACTCATATCCTCTCATTATGGATACAACTTCAAGCTCTCTGTAAAAAAATATAATGTCAAATGTTCCATTTCTTTTACACTTATATCATGCTTCATAACTTATTATCAAACACAAGTACATTTGGACATTTATAATTCGTGAAAAACTATTGTAAAAATCAGCAATGTTTATTTAACGAAAATCTGTTCTGAGTGGTATTTTTATAAATCTAAAAGCAGATGGTATAGATTTTTTCTATATCAACTGCTTTTCTATTATACCAACACCAACCACGCGACTGCTTCACAATGTCTTGAGTGTATGTGACAACATAGGGGTGCTGGTGGGTGCTCGATTCCTATTTCAGTGCAGTCTAGTCTATTTTACTTGTTCATCTTCAACTGTTGCTTATTAATATTCATGGTAGTGAAAGAAGAAAAGTGAAAGTTCATTAATAAATCTAAAAAAGATGATATTAAAGAGATATACGGAGAAGGCTACGAAAAGAAATTAAATGATACTGAGGAAAAACTTAATCAATTAATCCAGACATTAAAAATAAATAAAGATATTGAAGTTATATAACATAAAAGAACCACCTAGAGCTTGTGAACAAGGTGGTTCCTCATATCCAGAAATTTTATAAACATCCCCACTACCTTTTTGGTTCAGACGCCCACATGCTTACAAGCCACTTATCAAAGTCAGTGCCTTTATCACCTTCGTATGTATCGTACACATCAAGTCTCATCTTCTTTAACTTCTCTTTGAAATCCTCATAGCTATGACCTTCAGGCAAACTCTTCTTAATTCTTAACAAGATTTTAGTAACATCTTTAATCAAGTCACCTTTTTTCCGTGGAGGTAATTGAACATCTTCACCAAGCTTTTTCAAATTACGGAATGCAGCGTCTTGAATTTTATAAACGGCATCATTTTTCATTGTTCGCATTAGACTATCGATTACTTTTTTGTTCTTCCACTGCCCTAACTCCTCAACCGCATCTAATCGTTCTCTCCAATTTGACTTACGACTAGCCTGTCTTTTTAATTCCTCATAATTTTCCGGTAACTCGCTCATTGCTTCTATTTTCTTCAAAAGATCCAATCTCCTTTTATTTCTGTGTAGTAAGAAAGATTCTCTTTCCTTTTCCCCGCTCAAACCCGCATTCCATTTTCCGAAATTTGCTCCTAAACATTAAAGCAAAACATTATTTTATATTAAAATAATGTTTTGCACAATAAGCACACTTTTCAAGCATTATTCAAGCCAAGCATACCAATCCTTTTCCCATACCATACCAAGCATAAAAGAGGGGAAGCCGTAGCTTCCCCCTTTTTTTCAAACTTTGATAGGGTATTTTCAGGTTTATCTTCTTTTTTTATTCGGGTGTAAAAGGCAAGGAAAAGGATGGAAATCTTGTTCCCATCCTCACGAACAATCCCACCAGTTACAATCAACTAACCCCAATCAAACATACTGCTAAAAAGAAAGTAGGTGTTAGTTATTCTTATTATCTTTGGGCTTACGTCTAAATACGCATTAATGCGCCATTAGGCTTTGGTAACTCTTGAGCTGTTATCTGA
>JAEWIG010000232.1 GCA_023387295.1 Bacillota bacterium
CTTCCATATAATCCCATTATAATACCTCCAAAATTTTAATTATTCTCAGTGTTCCATAACCATTTGCTGATTTCTTTTGCAGATAAACCTATTTTTATTGCATTTCCTCCCTTTTCCCAACAAAAAAAGCACTCACCAGAAGACACAGTTATCCTGTGTCAATCCTGGAGAGTGCTCCTCTACTCAGAAATTAATTAAGATTAATTTTTATTTAGTTTTATAAAATAGTTTCTTTCCTTGAGTAAGAATATAAAGGTTAGGTTTAAATCTGTCAATAGAGAAGTAGTTTTATACAAATTAATCTATAAAAAGTTTGCTTTCTCGTTAAAATCTTTTAGATAATATTACAATAAAATTTTCCTGATATATTTTTTTACTTTATTGATATAGTTTCATAGATAGCCAAAGGTTCGCTATAGGAAATGGTACTAAGTAATGTAAATCATTGAGTGAGACATTCTTCTGGATTCGCTTTCCATCTCCATCGTATTGATACGTGACAAACGGATTAGTTTATCCTGACTTTGTCACTGATACTAATTGATCGGCAGCATTCCATTCATACTTATACTTCCCATCTGAATTGCGATTGCCATTGTCATCATAATCAATCGTTTCATTGCCAAATTGCTTTAATTGATTGGCGATATTATAATTCGTAGATGTTGTTGTAGTTGGTCATTTTTTGTTATTTTACCGTTTTTCTGTTACCAAAGCCATCATATGAATTGTAAATAACGGTTCCGTCTAATTATGTTTCCTTTAGTAATTGATTGAGGTCATCATATTCATACGAAATAGAGGTGCCATCTGATATTCGTTATTTCGTACTGTTGTCTTTTTTTGCATAAATACTTATCTTTCACAATTTGGTGGATGTTCGTGTAATGTTCTGAGAGAGATTCACTAATAATTAATAGAGCAAACATATAATTTGCAATATAGAAAGTTCTCCGGATGTTTTAGGATGAAAATTGGAGGTTCATAAAAATCTATTATCTGAATAAATAAGTAAAAAAGCACTCGTTGCAATATTGCATCGAATGCTTTAATCATTTTAACTATCTTTTACTTTATATTAGTAGTATACAAATTATTCTCTGTAACTCCGAATAATTTGTTTCCAGATGTAAATACCTTATCGAAAATAATATTTCTTCCTTTTTTATCAATAAAGATTACTTCTTTACTAATACCATTATCAATATTCATTGATAAAGTTTTTTTGCCTGTTCTTATTAATATACTTTTTATACCTACCGCCATGCATTTGACAGGATCTAAATCTAATTCCCCAAATAAGCTAGCTTTGTTATTTTTGGCGGCTAGTCGAACAATAGGATAGTTATTACTATAATAACAAAGCCAAATTTCATTCTCAAAGATAGTAATTGTATTACAATGATCTATACATGGGATATCATTTTTTAAAACAAATTCATCAAACCCGTTAAAATGTACGTCTCCATTACAATCAAAACACACAATTCCATTTTCTCCTATCGAGCCTGGTTCAAAAATACCTTCATCGCTGTAACCTACCCAAATTTTATCTTCTTTATCCACCTTACAAATTTCAATACCCGTTCCGAAATTAAATGTTTTTTGAAGACATGCCTTTTTATCAAAGAAAAAAGCATTATCTTTGCCTTCATTATTAACGGCACTTACTAATAAAATTCTATCTCCAACTATTTGAGCGAAATCTATATTTTCATCATTCATATTAAAACTATATGTGTTTTTATTTTTAATATTAAGATAGTGATCGATTTTATATTGATCCTCATCCTTATAGAATATATAAATGTTTCCTAATGAATCCTCGTCAATACTCATTAAGTTTTTATTTGGAAGCTTAACATCAGTTAATTTTTCTACCTCTATTTTTATAGTCATCATAAACCTCCAAAGTATTATTTTTTTTAATACATTATTAGAAAGGGAAACTTGTAACTATTCTTCCATCCTTACCTCGAATTACTTTTACCCTTTTAGTTGGCTTTCCATTTCCGTTTACTCCGACATTTTTCTTAAATGATTTTTCGTGTACTGTCCTTTTATATCTACCTTCTGTTACAGGCTTTGACCTTGAAGTTGCTCTAGTAGTTTTTTTCATTGTTTTATTATTTTTGAATTTCCCTTTATTTCTAGCAGGTGAATTAGGTGCATGACCTTCTTTGATGTGATCCCAGGATTTTTTATTTGTCCAACTTTTAACTTTTTTTCCTAAATACCAAGCTCCATAAGCTCCTACGACAACACCTGTTGCAAGGAGTAATGCTTGCCCAGCACCCGGTACTAAATATAAACCTGTAGCAGCAAAAGCAAATCTTCCATCAGGATCAATTAAATTAACTGGATTATTATTAGCATAAGTATATCCATTCTGAGTAAGAATGTCATCATCATCACCTGCATCTGGATCTAATGATAAGAACACTCCTTGCTCAGGTTGATAATATCTTGCTATTAAATAATACATACCTGTTTCATGGTCATATTGGTATCCTGCATAACGGTAAGGGTTGTCCTTTACTTGATCATATTCATCAGCTTTTAGTACATTTCCCCAACTATCATATTCGTAGCTTGCTACCTTTTGGCTATCTTGATCTGTTAACGCGATGACATCACCGTGAGCGTTATAGTGGTAGAAAAATGTTTGTGCGCCTTTCTTCATTGAAAGCAATTGTCCACCTTCAGAATAGGTGTAGGAACGGACAACGTTATTTTGACCATCTGTTTCATAAAGAACGTTTAGGCTGTCACCATCATAGTGGTAATTAGTAATCGTTCCATCGGCATTCTTTTGGATACGTCTTCCATCTTCATCATATTGATAGGTGACAAATGGAGTGGATTCTCCTAATTTTGTAATCGAAACTAATTGATCAGCAGGGTTCCATACATACTTATATTTCCCATCGGAAATGCGATTGCCATTGTCATCATAATCAATTATTTCATTGCCAAATTGTTTTAATTGATTGGCAATATTGTAAACCGCAGATGTTGTTGTCGAATGGCCGTTTGTAGTTGTTATTTTTATTGCGTCTCTGTTGCCAAAGCCGTCATAAACATAGTCAATTACTGTTCCATCTATTAATGTTTCTTTTAGTAATTGATTAAAATCATCGTATTGATACGAAACAAAGGTCTTATCATCATATTCTATTTTTTCACGGTTACCATTCGCATCATAGCTGTACTTTTCAGTTAAGATATTTGATCCATCTACTGTACCTATTGAGAGATCTTTAATTAATCCTCGATCATCATAACTAAAGGTTGCCCCAGTTCCGTTACCAGTAGTAAACGTTTGGATATTGCCTTTTTCGTCATAATCAAAACGATACTTGTAACCACCGGCTGTAACAACTGTGTTCTGGTCCAAATCATTATAAGCGTATTTATTTGATTGGGTAAATGCACCATGTGAGAAGGTGAAATCATTCAACTTATCAGATCTGACAGAATAATTCCACTGCTGAAGTCCACCACGATCCTTTAATGTTTTAACTCTATCAGAAGGATCATAGTCTTTCTCTTTCTTTCTACCGTCTTTTACATAAGTAACGAATTTTTCGTTGCCATTCTTATCATATTCAAAGGTGAAAAACTCTTCATTATTATAAGAAATGCTTTTGACTCTATCTACCCCATCATTCACCGATTGAATCTGATTACCATTAGGTAAAATTGTTGTCTTTTTATTTCCGATATCATCGTAATCATTGATTGTCACATCATTTAATGGTCCTGTTGTCTTAGTCAGCCTATTTAAAGCATCATATTCATATTGAAATTTTTGCGATTTGCTAGATGCATCACTAATCGATTTCGAAGCCATATTCCCATTTTTATCATAATCGTAATGAATGTTCGTCCCATTTGAGAGTAGAAGATCCTTTAAAAGATTCGTTGGATAATAAGAGTAACTCCTCTGATATCCTTTTGCATCTGTTTCTACTTTTTTGTTACCAACGTCATCATACTCACTGGACGTCTTATACCCCAATTCATCTTCTGCTCCAGCAAGATAACCGTTTTTATCATAATTATTTTTTGTAATGATAGAACCTTTCATTAAGCGGATGGCATCAAACCAAACCGTGCCTGTGTACGCTCCCTTGAAAGTTAACGCCACCTCAATTTCTTTGATTGGTTTGGTAGCTGGAATACTAATAGCAGAACGATTCCATTCCTGTGTACCAATTGGAAAATCTTCTGAGAAGACTTCTGATGTGCCGTCCGTATAATGTGCAGTAGCAGTGATGGAATAATCTTCTTTGTTCACTTCACCATTTGCTACTACTTTATCTGCTTTTGATAATCCAGTTAATGTAATCTTAAAAGGATTATCAGTACCTAATTGTCCTACCTTTATTGTTTGTTTATAAACAGAAGGAGCTTGAGTGCTGCTGTTTCTTGTTATTGCTAATGATTTGATTCCATCAAAAGCATCATTTACAATTGTACCACCAGTTCCTGACCAATTAGTAAACTCACCTTCAAAACTACTGTTTACAATTGGATTATAGCTAGAAGAAACTTCTGCTTTTTCTAATTGGACTGCATCAAACCACGCTTCACCAAATGCATTAGGATCTTTATGTTCCACTTCTAGGTATATACGAATCTTCGAAGCATTTGCAGGGGTTGTAAATGTTACCTGACGGTCAGTCCATGACCTTTTTCCTGCAAGTTTACTATAGCGATTATCCGCATACGAAATTTCCTTATTTAAGTTATCCAGGAAAAATACATTAAAAAATGCACTTGCTTTTGAAAGATCTGTCTTTACCTTTCCACTAAGAGTATAGGTTGTGTTTGGCTTAACAGAAAACTCTTGTGTAGCTGCAACATATCCATGTTCATTTTTGGGTGAACTAGATGCAACATTTAATTTTAATGTTTTTTCTCCGTTCAATCCGTTTGCCGTATTTGTATCAATTGTCATAGAGCCAGTATCGTTATTACGTAATATTGACCAAGAAGCCGTTTCGTCTTCAAAGCTATTATTAACAAGTAGATTATTAGCAGCACCAATTAATTCACTTGATTCAATTATATTTCCAAACTCATTATATTTCGATATAGATGAAACTTTTCCGCTTTGATCTGTTTCAGAAACTGGGTTAAGACCGTCATATGCAATAGTAGTTTTTCGATCTTCTGTATCTTCCATTTCAATGACATCATTATTCCCATTGTACTTATAGTTTTCTGTCCCATAGCTATCTGTAGCTTCAGTAATATTCCCATTTTCATATTTATACGATTCAGTTATAACTTTCGTACCCTGATCTTTCGGAGCAATACTTTCTTCTAAATTATTCCCTACATATTTATAGCTAGTAGTAAGATTTTCACCGCCAACATCATTAATATGTAAAATCGGATTTCCTGCTTCGTTAAAAGTGTATTGTTCCTTTTTGTTGTTTGGTTTGGTTAAGGTTAGTTGATTATTTAAATCATCATAATCTAAAGAATATACATTATTTTTAGCATCCGTAACTTTTTTCAGCTTATTATTTAAATATTCATATTGCGTAATTACTGGTTTAGTTTCCGTATGAGTTGGTTCGATTATCTTCTCTAAGTCTTTATTCGTATCGTAGACATATTGTGTCACTTGCCCACTGCTATCTGTTACTTTTTCGAGCAAGTCTTGATTATATTTAAATGTAATCGTTCGCTGTAGCGGATCTATTATTGTTTCCACTCGACCTTCTGGGTTAAGCAACAATGTGATTTTACGGCCATTTACATCAGTAATGACTATATTATCTGCATTAAAAGAGTACTTTGTTTCTTTCTTATAGCCATCCACAATCTTATCCAGTTTTCCGGAATTTTTCGAAAAATAATAGATAGATTGATCCTTTTCTTTTAATTCATAATGATCTGTTTCCTCTTTTAATTCTAAATAGACTCCCGTTGGTGCTTTATAAGTTCCATCCGACTGTTTTTTGAATAGATGAATCGTTCCGTCCTCATCTGTAAATTTTGCATCTTGTCCTTTAGGAACGATAGTCATTTCTGCGTTACTGTGCCAGCCTTTACCGAATAGACCTACAATTGGAGAAATACTATTGTATGTTCTCTCTATTCCAAGGTCAGGTCCATTTCCTGAAACAGATACATCACTTTCACTTAGAAGAAGGTTTCCTGTAGCTGCATTAACTTTACCATTCGGAACATCTATCATGGTCCAATAATTTTCCATGCCTAAATATGCAAACCCTTGAGGAATTTTAGTGATAAGTGTTCCATCTGAAAAAACTGTTTCGCCATGATTATTATAGGCACTTATCCGGAACCAATAATTTTTCGACGTTTCATACTTCGACCCCATTTTTGCATATAAAGGGGAAGGATCCATTGGCAGTTCTACACCAGAACCATCCTGTATAAGTTTTAAGGTACTTGAAGTCCCTGCTTCTATTTGTTCTGGTTTTAGCCAAATCCCTTTATTTTGTGTCGTCCAGCTCGTTACATTCTTTACATCAAAAGCCTCATAATTAAGTCCATTAAAAATCCAGACTTTATATCCTGTAGCTCCAGGTATCTCATCCCATTCTAAGTTGACATAACCTGAGTTAGTCCCAATTTGATTGCTGTAGGCTACCCCTTTAGGTCCGTCAGGCTTAACTAAGTTTGGAATAGTAGGTACAATAGGATTAGCTCTAGGGCTTTCACCATGTTGAAAAACTGCACTCACTGAGATTGCATAGTTTGTACGATCGTTATAAGTGTCTCCTCCAGAAGCGCGATAGACAGGTCGTGGGTCTACAGGTAAGTTAGTGCCTACCTTTGGCCACACTGATTTATTTTTCGTAGACCAACTTGTTGTATTTCCTACATTAATAGGTTGATAGACGTTTCCATCAAATATCCATACAATATAGCTAGAGGCTCCTTCAACGGCATTCCATTGTAAATCAATATAACCCGTTTCATCTCCTAGACTATACGCCTTAGCAGATAAATTGCTGGGCGATGAATAAGAGTAGGCGATATTTAAATGAGGTCGGTAATCCGCTATATTATGCTCGGTAGCATAAAACTTTTTCCAGAACGTTTGACCGTTGCCATTGGTATGAAGTTTAAAACCATAATTTGGAGTAGTTCCTTTCATCCAATCATTTATGGCATTTTTCACATTAAAAGTAGCCCATTTCCCTTCATTAACACTTGTTGATGTAAACAAAGAGGAATTCGGCTTATTTGTCCAATTAATAGTAGATGCATCCCAAGGTCCATTCACTCGGTCAAGCCAAACACCTGTAGGTGTAGTATGTAAATAGGAATGAACATTATAAATATTAAATATTGCAGTATCAATTTTTGCATAAGGTAACTCAGGTGTAGGTGTTTTCACATATGAAAAGATTTCACCCGTTGATGCATCGTAATTCCCAACCTTTAATGTGTATGCTCCAACTCCGCTATCCCAGGATTTATTAAAATTTGTATTTGGAAAAGCATCAGATACAAAGGCATCCTGATCAGCTTGAACCTTTGTGGTAGGATCAATATATACTGGATATACACGTGAAGGGTCCTTAAGCCAATTTTCATCTGCCACAACGGTAAATGCGTATCCATTTCCCTCTTTTTGTAGCTCATAGTAAACTGAGTCTGACCACTGTGGTTCTGCCGATTCTGAATTGATATTTGAATCTGTCATAAAAGGCTTTGGCAACATAAAAATAGTTTCGTTTTTTGGATTCTTGAATGTGATTGACCCATCTTCTTCAATTTTTCCAACTAAGTCTGTTTCAATAAAGAAATGATATTTATTAGTACCATTAAAATGATTTAGAATAACGTCTTCTTTTACGGAGTCATCAAATAAGATATTTCGTAAAGTTAAACCTGGGATAGGCTCTTTATAGAAGACTTTATTTTCCTCATATGTAGCATCTGTTTTTTTTATCTTTTGAACACCATTTTCACCAGATGCTTCTCTGAAGGTGTAATTCAATGTATGCCCTATGTGCGAAAGAACAGCGTATTTATTTTCATTCATCGTTGATGAGAAACGAATGTCTAGCTGTGTGTTATCAGTAGCTAATTCATCAATGGACTCGCCAGCGAACATCTTTCCTGCTTTTTGCTTCTTTACTTTCGGCTGAATTTCTTTCAGCATGCCTTCTTTTTTCCTAAAGATAGGTTCTTGAAACGATTGTAGCGTATAAGTTCCATCACCATTATCTATAGTCTTACTCGTCTCTGTCCGTAGTTCAACTACTTCCTCAGGATCTGTCTTCGGAAAAGGAGGAGCTTCTCCAGATTCAACGAAGTTTTCCTCTTCTTGACTAGTTGTCGATTGTTGTTCTTTTTCCTTAAATTCTGTGGTTTCTGTAGCTCCAACAGTCAAACTGGTAAAAGGAAAAGATGTGAAAATTAATAAAGTTACTAGAATACTAGATAACCACTTCCTAAATACATTGTTCTGCAAGTCGATGTTTCCCCCTAATATTATGTAAGTTTAATGCAAGAAAAATTTTCCTACCTAGAGTATAATAATTAGTTTAGGGCAAAAATGTTAGCTTAACATTTTTCCATCTATCCTTTATTCTTCCTCATAAATATAATTAATGGGTTTACTGTAAAAACCTAACTCGCGAAAAATTGATTACTTTAGATTATGGATTTTTTCTAATTTAAAACAGAAATTCAAATTTAATAAAGTATAATTTCTCATTGGTTTAAGCGAGAAATTATACTTTATTTACTTCATATTAGCGTCGGTTTTCAAAATTGATTACCCAAAAAACAATAATTTGGTAGAGATAAGAAACCCTTACTTAGGAGTATTGTATGGAAATAGAGATTTACGACGTTAAGGAATTTAAATATCAAAAACCTAATTTCTTAATTTAATACTAAGAAATTAGGTTTTATTCATTGCTCCATTAAAGCGCCCGATAATGGAACAACATTCATATTGGTATATTGAAGATAAGCACTATTTTGTTTAATAATAGAATTATTTCAGATGTACTGTACAATTATAAAGATTGCACTTCCATTTACCTTCAAAATTCTTAAGAATTGTAAGAGAAGAATTTTCAATATAAGTTGTTGGAAACCTTTCAGGTAGCAAATGTTGTAATGTCAGACCTATTAAAGCACCGTGACTCACTACTAAAACCCTTTGCCCTCTATATACCCGATTTATTTCTTCTATAAATTGTATGCCTCTCTTTGCTACATCCCTGAATTTTTCTATCCCGAGGTCTAAATCACGCCAGTTATCTCCCCATGTTTGAATCCTTTCCTCTTCAGTTGTTCCCTCAATTTCCCCACAATTTATTTCTCTTATTCTTTTATCTAAACTCTTTATGGGTAAATTAATTCTACTACCAATGATTTTTGCGGTTTCAAATGCTCTGGATAAATCACTTGTAATAATCATATCCCAGCTTTTATCTACTGAAAGTCTATTTCCGAGATTAATTGCTTGCCTTTTTCCTTCATCATTTAATGGAACATCAGATATACCTTGTGCTTTACCAAGATAATTCCATTCTGTAACACCGTGTCTTATTAATCCGATTTTCGTCATAAATTTCACCCCAGATTCTCCTACTATCATTACCATAAGTATTCAATTTTTCATGATAATTTTCCTCCATTAAATGGCCCTTTTCATGAAGAAAGACGCTTTCCTTATTTAAGAAAAGCGCCCGATCGTAATATAAGGTCAGCCAGTTATTACTGGTTGACCTTTTTTCATGAGGTCTTATGATAGCGGTAGTCGGAGTAGAACGTAGCGCCCGTGGGACTTGATCCCGTCAGCAAAACTGTTCACTCCCTACTTGTATAAGCATGTTTCAGGCTGGTTGGGACAATGATCCCGTTTAACAAGCGAACCTATGATAGTACAAGCAGCTCTAGGGACAACCGACTAATCTTAATTTCTAAGGAGGAGATGATGATGAATCCAGTAGTAGGTCTGGATATTTCTAAAGGGGAAAGTCAGGTACAGGCTTTCTTGGATAAGGGTCAACCCTATCGTAAAAGTTTTAGTGTAAAGCATACAGTGGAGGGCTTTGAGGATTTATTAGGATTCTTAAAAGAGATTGAGAGAGCAGCTGATGGTAAGCAACCTTCGGTTATCCTAGAATCAACAGGACATTACCACTCTCCTGTTATTCAATTTTTGGAGGAACAGCAATATGTTTATATTATTGTGAATCCCCTTATCTCTCATCGCGCAAGGAGTGCAAGTTTAAGAAAGGTAAAAACAGACGCTGTCGATGCCTATCTTCTTTGCGAGCTATACTACAAAGAAGAAGTTGAGCCGTATAAGAAAAGAGGTATTCAACTCTTAAACCTCCGTAATCTTACAAGGCAACAAGAGACAATTTCAGGTATCTCTGCACAAACCAAGGTACATCTTCTAACAGTGCTAGATCAAGTATTTCCTGAATATAGAAGTGTTTTTGGTAATTTATATTCAAAAGTCTCTTTACAGACTCTTTCCTTATTCCCTACTTCTGAACATGTGCTAAATACTACCGAATCCGAATTAACTGACAAGATTTTATCGTTATGTACCAGACGTTCAGAAAAATGGGCAAAAGAAAAAGCACAAAAGCTTATTGAGGCCGCATTACGAAATCCATTTCAAAACAATTTGTATGAAAGCCATATTTTTAACCTAAAGATGTTAATTACTATCGTTCTTCAATATCAAGAGCATCTATCACACTTAGAAACTGAAATAGATGCCCTCGCTAAAGAAATTGAAGAATATAAGATTATCCAATCTATCCCTGGTATCGGAGAAAAGATTGCGGCAACAATCATTTCCGAAATTGGAGAAATAGAACGGTTTAATCACCCTAAAAAATTAGTTGCCTTTGCAGGAATAGATCCTAGTGTTTACTCTTCTGGGAGGTTTACAGCTACCAACAATCGCATAACGAAAAGAGGATCTAGAAGGTTAAGGCAAGCATTATATATGGCTGTGTACTGTGGAATTCGAGATGCCCGTAAACAAAAGACGAGCGATACCGTCATACCTCGAAACAAAAAATTAAGAGAGTTTTACGATAAAAAACGCGATGAAGGTAAACCGTATAGAGTAGCGATAATTGCTTGTGTTAATAAGCTTTTACACTTAATTTTTGCACTTTTAAAGAACAAAACCGCTTTCCAAGAGTTAGGTTAAAAACTATTTTTAACAACATAAAACAAAACCTTCCAATAATGAAAATCAGGAAGGTTATTTAGCATGCTCATTTTTAGTATATCATCTGATTTTTTATTTTTTCATTGAAAAATGTTGACAACTATTAGCTGGTTTTGCTGAAGATCGTTATTGAATTAAAGCCTTACGTTAGCTTAGTATCTATATAATCTCAATTTCATCTGGGTACACATACATATCAACCTCTATGGTTGTACCTGTTAAATAACAAAATTCAATTATCTCCTCATTAAAGCTCATTAGAGGTGATTCTTCTCCATAAATACTGGGAACAATCATAATTACATAATGTACATCATATTGTTCCTTGATTTCCTTTAAAAGCGATATTTTATTTTTCAGATTCTTGATAGTGTCCATGCATTGTGCTTCAACATCTAACCTACCTACATTAGATTTTTCGGCATCCCAATTTGAAAACAAATACTTCGAACCACCACTTCTCGTATCGCCATACTTCCAACATTTAAAAGGTTGTATTCCAAGTGCCTTCGTTATATCGTCTGGATTAAAAATACCATTTTCATAAGCAACTAAGCCTCTATGGTCTATTTCTCCTTTACTCTCTATTCCAAAATAAGTGTAGCTATTTGTTTTTTCCATTTTTCACCTCTTAATTCCCGTTAACTTAATAGCAATAGGTAAGACTTTGATGTTATCTCCATCTTTTCCCCTGCTCCACACCCAACGTGCGACTTTCACCGCATTAGGCGTTCCATCCTATTCTTTTAGACTAAAGCAACTAAATTACAAAC
>JAEWIG010000267.1 GCA_023387295.1 Bacillota bacterium
TGCCAAAACCACATCCTCGTTGTTTGCATTGCCCATCGCTTCAGTTGAAAAACTAATCGATTCAATAACTTGAAGGATAGCATAAGCCGTGTCTAATGAAGTTAAACATGGGATTCCATTTTCAACCGCTTCACGTCGAATATGAAAACCGTCCGTCTCTTTTTGTTTTCCATTCGTAAATGTATTAATAATCATTTGTACATTTCCGTTCTTAATAACTTCTAACAGATTTGGCCCGTCTGAATCAATTTTATCAACAATTTTCACTTGGATGCCAGCCTTTCGTAAAAACTGAGCAGTTCCACGAGTTGCCATTAATTTATATCCGATTGCCGTAAAACGTCTTGCTAAATGTAAAGATTCTTCCTTATCTTTATCAGCAATTGTTAATAATACAGTTCCATAAGGTTGAATTTGAATACCAGAAGCAACCAAACCTTTATAAAGTGCTTTTTCTAAGGTGACATCTTTCCCCATTACTTCTCCAGTTGATTTCATTTCCGGTCCTAATGAAATATCAACCTTTCTTAATTTTGCGAAGGAGAAGACAGGAGCCTTGACATAAACACCTTTTCTTTCAGAAATTAGACCATTTTCGTAACCTTGCGCTTTCAATGATTCTCCAAGGATTACTTTCGTAGCTGCATTGGCCATCGGCACATTCGTAATTTTGCTTAAGAAAGGAACCGTCCTACTTGAACGTGGATTCACTTCGATGACATAAACATCTTCATTTACTACCACATATTGGATGTTTAATAAACCAACAATCCCTAACCCCTTAGCAAGTCTCTCCGTATAATCGATTAACTTTGTTTTCACTTCTTTAGAGATATTTTGAGGTGGATAAACAGCGATGGAATCTCCTGAATGTACACCCGCTCTTTCAATATGTTCCATTATGCCTGGGATTACGACTGTTTCCCCATCTGAAATGGCATCCACTTCAATTTCTCTACCTGTTAAATAGCGATCAATTAAAACCGGATGTTCTGGATTGATTTTGACCGCATTTTTCATATAGTGGAGAAGTTCGCTTTCTTGATAAACGATTTCCATTGCACGGCCACCTAACACATAGGATGGACGAACAAGGACTGGGTAGCCAATTTCATTTGCAATCGCAACAGCTTCCTCAACAGATAAAGCTGTTTTTCCCTTTGGCTGGGGAATGTTTAGTGCGCTCAATGCCTGTTCAAATTTATCACGATCTTCTGCTCGGTCAAGATCTTCTAATGATGTACCGAGAATCTTCACGCCTCTGTCAACAAGACTAGCTGCTAAATTAATCGCTGTCTGTCCGCCAAATTGAACGATAACACCTTCTGGTTGTTCAAGGTCAATAATATGCATGACATCTTCGATTGTAAGTGGTTCAAAATATAATTTATCAGAAATACTATAATCGGTTGAGACCGTTTCTGGATTATTATTGATGATAATCGCTTCATATCCTGCTTCCTTAATCGCCCAAATAGAGTGTACGGTTGCATAATCAAACTCTACACCTTGACCGATTCGAATGGGTCCAGAACCGAGTACTAAGATGCTTTTTTTGTCTGTTACAACTGATTGGTCTCCACTTTCATATGTGCTATAAAAATAGGATGAGTCACCTTCCACATTATCTGTGCAAGTATCAACAGCTTTATATGCTGGAGTGATCCCGTTTTCTACTCTCCATTGATACACAGTTCGTTCATCTACATTCCATAGCGTAGCGATAATTTTATCGGCAAATCCTATCTTTTTCGCCATTTCTGTTATCTCTTTATTGAATGGATTTGCAGTGAGTTTCTTTTCAAAATCAACAATGTTCCACATTTTAGTTAGGAAGTATCGATCAATTTGACTCCATTCGTGGATGGTATCAATACTGATTCCTTTTCGAAGTGCTTCTCCTATGTAGAATAAACGTTCATCACCAGCTTTACGAATTCTTTTCTCAAGGAGGGCATTATCTAATTCGCTATCATTATTTATTGAAAGATGATACACGTCTGCCTCTAAAGAACGAACAGCTTTTAATAATGATTCCTCTAACGAAGACCCGAGAGCCATTACTTCGCCAGTCGCTTTCATTTGTGTACCTAAAGAACGGTTAGCAGATTCGAATTTATCAAATGGCCAGCGCGGTATTTTTGTCACAATATAATCAATAGTTGGTTCAAATTGATCATACGTTTTCCCTGTTACAGGGTTTATCATTTCATCTAATGTCATTCCAACAGCAATTTTTGCCGTCAATCTTGCAATTGGAAACCCAGTCGCTTTCGAAGCTAATGCTGATGAGCGACTAACACGAGGATTAACTTCGATAATATAGTAATCTAAGGTTTTTGAATCGATAGCAAGCTGGACATTACAGCCTCCTTCAATTTCAAGTGCGCGAATAATTTTTAAGGAAACATCGCTTAATAGCTGTCTTTCGTGTTCGGTAAGTGTTTGGCATGGTGCGACAACGAGAGAATCTCCAGTATGAATACCAACAGGGTCAATGTTTTCCATCTCACATATGACGATAGCGTTGTCGTTTGCATCTCTCATCACTTCGTACTCAATCTCTTTATATCCCGCAATACTTTTTTCTAATAAGCATTGATTGACAGGACTATTTTTTAATCCACTCGTCACAATCTCTGTTAATTCCTCCGCATCATGACAAATGCCTCCACCTGTTCCTCCTAGTGTAAATGCTGGACGAACGATGATTGGATAGCCGATTTTATTTGCAAATGCAAATGCTTCAACTAAAGTATGTACAATTTAACTTTCCGGAACAGGCACTCCCATCTCTTTCATTAAACTTCTAAATAAGTCACGGTCCTCACCTTTTTCAATTGATGAAAGCTTTGTACCAATTATTTCTACTCCACATTCTTCAAGGATACCCGACTTTGAAAGCTCAACTGTAAGATTTAATCCTGTCTGTCCACCGAGAGTAGCTACAAGTGCATCAGGTCGTTCTTTCCGAATGATCCGACTGACAAACTCGATCGTTAGTGGCTCAATATAAACAGCATCAGCTATTTCTGTATCTGTCATGATCGTCGCTGGGTTAGAATTTACTAGAATGACTCGGTAACCTTCTTCTTTCAATGCGATACATGCCTGTGTTCCTGCATAATCGAATTCAGCTGCTTGACCGATGATGATCGGACCAGACCCAATAACTAGAATACTTTTGATGTCAGTTCGTTTTGGCATATTGTAGCCCCTTTCTCGTAATTAAAATTAATAGTTATGACGATATTGTGATTAAAACAATAACTCTTAAGTTTATGCTTACCTTCTACTCCAAACTGTTTTTCCATTTACAATTGTAAGGACAGGCCATCCTTTACATTCCCAACCAGCAAATGGTGTGTTCCTACCCTTTGATAAAAAATTACTTGGATTAATTTTTTCTGTATGTTCTAAATCTAGTAAAACTAAATCTGCATCTGCATCTACTTCTATTACACCAGAATGAAGTCCGAACGCCTCAGCTGGCTTTACCGTTAAAAAGTCGATAAGTTGTTTTAACGTAAAGATTCCCTTTTCAACAAAATGTGTATAAAGAAGTGGAAAAGCAGTTTCTAAACCGACAATTCCAAATGGAGCAAGCTTCATGCCCTCCGCTTTTTCTTCTTCTGTATGAGGAGCATGATCTGTTGCAATAAAATCAATCGTTCCATCAAGAATCCCTGCGATTAATGCTTCCTTGTCTGCCTTTCCTCTTAAAGGAGGATTCATTTTGAAATTCGTATCAAGACCTGGAATATCGTCTTCGCTCAATAACAAATGATGTGGGGTTACTTCAGCTGTTACTTTAATTCCTGCTCGCTTTGCATCCCGAACAACACGAACTGATTCTTTTGTGCTTATGTGGCAAACATGATAATGACAATTTGCAGCTTCGGCTAAAAGCACATCTCTTGCAATATGTACAGATTCACACACGGAAGGAATCCCATTCAAATCATGTTTTTCTGAAAAAGAACCTTCGTGAACAGAACCTTTATTAATTAATGTATTTTCTTCACAATGCGCTACGACTGGCATATTAATTTCCGCTGCCTTTTTCATCGCTTGTAGCATCATTGCAGCAGATTGAACCCCTACTCCATCATCCGTAAACGCAAATGCGCCAGAAGCTTTTAAGGCTTCAAAATCTGTTAGATCTTTTCCTAGCTCTCGAATGGTAATCGATGCATAAGGAAGAACTTTTACAGCAGCCGTTTCATCAATCCGCTTGTTCAACCATTCTAGTTGTTCAGGCGTGTCAGGAACAGGTCTCGTGTTTGGCATAGCTGCTATTGTCGTAAAACCACCTCTTGCAGCAGACATCGTTCCTGTTGCAATTGTCTCCTTCTTCTCTCCACCTGGTTCTCTTAAATGAACGTGTAAATCGATAAATCCTGGTGCGATTAATAGGCCACTTGCATCAATGACTTCATTAGCGTTTCTTGCTAGATTCACACCAATCTCTTTCACTTTGCCCGATTCGATATAAATGTCTGTAAATACTTGCTCGCCATTATTAGTTAGCAGCTGACCATTTTTGATGAGTAATGACATTCGATTCGCTCCCCTCTACTTGTTCAATTGCTCTTTTTAAAACAGCCATTCTAACATAAACACCGTTTTCCATTTGTTTGAAAATTCTTGAGCGTTCACATTCTACTAAACTATCTGCAATTTCCACATCACGATTTACTGGCGCAGGATGCATAATGATGCTACCAGGCTTCATTCTTTTTTCCCTCTCAATTGTTAAACCATATGCCTGATGGTATTCCTCAGCCGATTTTTTTCCCTTTTCACTATGTCGCTCATGCTGAATTCGTAAAAGCATCACGACATCTGACGTTTCAACCGCTGTGTCAATATCCTCATAAGTACCATGTTCAATTATTTCATCGTCAAACCATTCACTCGGGCCAGAAAAAACGACATTTGCACCTAGTTTTTCAAGCGCATCTGCATTCGATCTTGCTACACGACTATGTCTTATATCTCCAATAATAGCAATTTTTAATCCTTGGAATTTACCAAATTCTTGTTTAATCGTTAATAGGTCTAATAGTGATTGTGTTGGATGATGTCCGCAACCGTCACCTGCATTAATAACTGCGACATTGACTTTTCCAACTAATTCTTCAAAGTAACGATCTTGACCATGACGGATAACAACTGTATTTACACCGATTGCTTCAAGTGTTTTCACTGTATCATAAAGCGTTTCACCTTTAGTCACACTGGATGTACTAACCTCAAAGGGTATGCTTTCAATTCCAAGTCTTCTCTCAGCTACTTCAAAACTGCATTTTGTTCTTGTGCTGTTTTCAAAAAACAAATTTGCAGCAAATATTTTTTTATTTGGCAACCAATTACTACCTTCTTGAAAACGCTGTGCGTTAGCTAAAATCTCATTAATTTCTTCAACGGATAACTCAGTAGTTGTTAATAAATGTTTCATGATGAATCCCTCCATTTTATTAAATCGTATTATTTTTGCTTTTTCGTTCTAAATACATTTTTTAAATGAAGTTAAAACACCCTGACTAAATGTCAGGGTGTCGAAGAGTCGAGAAACAGCCTTGTCATAGAGATAATCCTCTATACTCACAGCCTGCAATCAACACCCTTTTAAGCCTCTCTGGACTCAATTAAAAGACGTTAGTTTTCTGTTTCAAACATATTTTCTTGTTGTTTTGGTCTACCAGGTAAAATTAGATTTAAAACAACACCACAAATTGCCGCTAGTGCCATACCTTGAATTTGTACAGATCCTAAGTCAATATGTGCTCCTCCGATTCCAATAACTAGGATTACAGAGGCAATTACTAAATTACGCTTATCTCCAAAGTCAATTTTACTATCAACAAGCATTCTTAAACCTGATGATGCAATAATACCGAACAAGAGAATTGATACACCACCCATAACTGGTGTCGGAATAGAACTAATTAGCGCTGAAATCTTTCCGATGAATCCGAAGATAATCGCGATAACCGCTGCCCCACCTAATACATAAACACTATAAATCCTTGTGATAGCTAGCACCCCGATGTTCTCACCATAAGTTGTTTTTGGCGGACCACCCATAATCGCAGAAATCATCGTAGCCATTCCATCTCCAAGGAGTGAACGGTGTAAACCTGGGTCTTTAATATAATCTTTATTAACTACTTTCCCTAGAACTAACTGGTGACCGATATGCTCAGACATTGTTACAATCGCTACAGGTAGCATTAATAGTAGAAGGTCAGCAGTGATTTTAAAATCGTAGTCTACGAAAGGGAAGACGAAATCTGGCATTGCAAACCAAGCTGCTTCTTTTACAGGTGTTAAATCAACCACCCCAACGAAATACGCATAAATATAACCGAAAAATATACCACCTAAAATCGGAATCATACTTATCATGCCTTTAAAATAAACCGAGAAAATAATCGTTACTGCTAATGTCACAAGCGCGACAGAAAAGTGTAATACACTATATGTTCCTGTAACGGGGTCATTCATCGCCATTCCTACTGCTGTTCCAGAAATCGCTAACCCGATTACCATAATAACTGGGCCAACAACAATTGGTGGTAATAAATTCATCAACCAGCGATATCCACCTGCTTTAATGATAAGTGCGACTACTCCATACAAGAGACCTACCATAAAGCTACCAATCATCATCGCACCAATTCCACCATCAACACTCGCCACTTGCAGCGGAATAATATATGCAAAAGATGAACCTAAATATGCCGGAACTTTCCATTGCGTAATGATGAGAAATGCAAGCGTTCCAAAGCCACTCGAGATTAATGCAATTGCAGGGTCTAAGTCAACTAAAAATGGTACTAAAACCGTTGCGCCAAACATGGCGAATAAATGCTGTAAACTTAATGTCATCCATTGTAATGGTGATGGGACATCTTTAATGTCTAATACTGGTTTGTTCATCTTTTTCCCTCTCCTAAAATGTTTTTTCGATTATTAGTTAATTGTTTATAAAAATCCATTAAAAAACCCTCGATTGCATAATGATGCAAAGAGGGCAAAAGAGCACAGCAAATGTAAACATTACAAATTTGCTAGAACCCCTTTGTCAGCCTCTCTGGACTGCATTTAAAAAGGGCTATTTAATTTTCATAAATACTTACTTGGTCGATTTCATCTACTTCTTTTAGCTCAACCACAATTTTTTCAGAGCTCGAGGTAGGAATATTTTTTCCAACAAAATCTGCTCTTATCGGAAGTTCGCGATGACCTCTGTCAACAAGGACTGCTAATTGAATCGATGATGGTCTGCCGATATCAATTAATGCATCAAGTGCAGCTCTTACTGTTCTACCGGTATATAATACATCATCAACTAAAATTACTTTTTGATTATTAATATCCTTGGGTATGTCAGATCCTTTTACAAGAGGCTCCTGATTTTCCGTTTTCACGGACAAATCATCTCTATAAAGGGTAATATCTAGTTCTCCTACCGAAACCTTTGTGCCTTCAATTTGTTCAATTCTTTCAGCAAGTCGGTTTGCGATGTAAATTCCTCTAGTTCGAATTCCAACAAGGATACAGTCATCAATCCCTTTATTTTTTTCGATGATTTCATGAGCAATTCTTGTTAATGCTCTCCTAATCGCCTGTTCATCAAGAACATTTGCTTTTTGAGACATATTTATCACCTCAACAAAATAAAAACCTCTCACCGGTTTGGCGAGAGGGTAAACGACATCTTCTTGAATTAAGGCATTAGACTTAGTCTTATACCTTGATTCATATCCGCTTCCTTCTCAGCCTCACGGGACTGTATTAAAGGACTTATTTAACTAAGATTATTCTATATTACGACAAAATATTTGTCAATGATTTGTTTTCAATTTGTCTAGTAATTGTTCGAAATAATCCGGTAGTGGGGCTTCAAATTCTAAATACTCATTCGTTCGTGGATGGACAAATCCTAACACAGCTGCATGTAATGCCTGCCCATCAATTTGAAGCGTTTTGCGTGGGCCATATTTCGGATCTCCCACTAGAGGATATCCGATATATTTCATATGTACACGGATTTGATGAGTTCTTCCAGTTTCTAATTGACACTCGACAAAAGTAAACTCTTCAAAACGTTGTAATACTTGAAAATGTGTTACCGCTCGCTTTCCGTTATCAACTATCGCCATACTTTGGCGGTCCTTTTGGTCACGGGCGATTGGTGCATCAATTGTCCCATAATCATGCGGAATAACCCCATGAACGATAGCTCTATATTTCCTAGTAACTGACTTTTCAACAAGCTGATTAACTAAACTTTCATGAGCTAAGTCATTTTTGGCAACCATTAGCAAGCCTGATGTATCCTTATCAATTCGATGAACGATTCCTGGTCTCATTACACCGTTAATCCCAGATAAATCTTTACAGTGAGCCATTAATCCATTAACGAGTGTTCCTGTTGTATGTCCGGGTGCAGGGTGTACGACCATTCCTTTCGGCTTGTTCACGACTAGCACATCTTGATCCTCATAATAAATCTCTAAATCCATTTCTTCTGGAAGCACATCTAATACTTCTGGCTCAGGGATTTGGATGATGATCTGATCATCTTTACTGCATTTATAATTCGTCTTTACATTTTCTCCATTTACGAGAACATGTCCATCTTTAATCCAAAGCTGAACCTGGGTTCTTGACCATTCCTTATTAATTGATGTTAAAACTTTATCGATTCTTTCACCCGCTTGTTCATCTAGAATTATGTGTTCCATTTTCTCCATGGGCTTTCTCCTTCTTCAACTTTCTTTCTTCTAATAACATTTGAATCATTAATAAACCAACTCCAATTACTAAGGCAGAGTCAGCAATATTGAATACAGGAAAATCATAGCCAAAAATATAAGTATTTACAAAATCAACTACTTCTTTCCGAAAAACACGATCAATGAAATTACCAATTGCTCCCCCAAGCATTAAAGCTAAAGAGATACCTAAAAGCTTACTATCTTTCGCAGCTTTTTGCATGTAATAAATGATTCCAATAACAACGATGACTGTTATGATATAGAAAAACCACATTTGTCCTTGTAATATTCCCCATGCAGCTCCCTTATTTCGGTGGGACGTTATATAGAGGAAATTTTCTATTACTGTTATACTTTCACCTAATTCTAAGTTTTTCACAATGAGCCATTTTGTAAATTGATCCAGCGCAATGACTACTAGTGCAATTATGTAAAAAAACACAAAGGTAACCCCCAATAATAATTTCATTACCTTTGCATTTTAGCATAAACCATATAAAAAACACAGTAAAATAGAAAAGCTATTACGACTTGTTTAGGGACGACAAGCATAAGACGAGCCAGCGAGTAGGTTGTTTTTTTAACCTACTTGTTGGATTGGCTTATGACATCGAGTCCCTAGTCGTAATAGCTAGACAATAAAAGCTATTACGACTAGGGTTTTATTCATAAAATCCTTTCCTGAAAAAATTTTCTATCTTTTGACAATCATTCATTGTTTTAATCGTTGGGATGTTTTGAAGTATATTAGTTGGAAGAAACTCGCCAGATAGCTCGCAAACCCCAAAATCCCCTTTTTCCATTTTTTTAAGAGTACATTCAATATCATAAAGCTCAGCTTCAATTAGTGGTTTAATTAATGGAGAACATTTTTCTTCAATTAAACTTTCTAATAATTCCAATCTTGTTGTACGGAGTTCTGAATAAAGGGCTTTTTCAATTTGATCCATTTAAGCTCCTCCGTTCTTAGCTGCTTTCAACTATTATTTCCTTCAGATTCATTAAAAGTCAGGCAATGTTTTTCTTATCGTACAACAATTAGCAAAACCCCCTGCTAAATAAAAGCAGGGGGTTACAAAATTTATTCAATTTTTTCTTTCAAATAACGCTTATACCAAATGACTGTAATTCTCTTTTACTACATCTGCACAACGTGGGCATAATGTTTCAAATTCTGCGACATTCCCAACTTCAGGAGTAACGACCCAGCAGCGTTCGCACGTTTCACCTTCAGCTTTTGAAATAACAATTGCTGTGTTATCAAATTTAAGGGCATTATCTGGAGCATCTTCATATTTTCCAGCAATTTCAAAGCCAGATACAATAAAGATTTGTTGTAAATTCTCTTCAACAGAATCAAGCAATGCCTTCGCTTTATCATTTACATATAAAGTTACTTTTGCATTAAGTGATTTTCCGATAATTTTTTCATTACGCGCTTCTTCTAATGCCTTCAAAATATCATCACGAAGCTTCATAAATGCGGACCATTTTTCTTCCAAACCTTTTGCGTTCGGTAGCTCTTTATATTCAGGAAGGTCTGTTAATTGAACACTCTCTTCTTTAACAGAAGGAATAAATGCCCAAACCTCATCAGCTGTGTGTGCTAAAATTGGTGCCACTAATTTCGTTAATGTAAGTAAGCTTTCATACAGAACTGTTTGAATAGCACGACGGTCAGGATGATTTTCACCTTCGATATAAAGGATATCTTTTGCAAAATCGAGGTAAAACGCACTTAAATCTAAAGTACAAAAATTATTTACAGCATGATATACATCAGAGAAATTATAATTTTCATACGCATCACGGACTTGTTTAATTAATTTATTTAATTTAACAAGAATGAATTGGTCGACTTCACGTAAATCTTCAAAGGCAACTTCATTTTCCGATGGATTAAAATCAGCAAGATTTCCCAATAAGAAACGGAAAGTGTTACGGATTTTTCGATAAACTTCAGCAACCTGTTTCAAAATAGCATCAGAAACACGTACGTCTGCTTGGTAGTCCACTGAAGCAACCCAAAGTCTTAAAATATCAGCACCGAGCTGTTCCATTACTTTCGCTGGGACAACGACGTTCCCAATGGATTTACTCATCTTTCTTCCTTCACCATCTAATGTAAAACCATGGCTTAAAACGCCTTTATATGGTGCTTTTCCTGTTACTGCAACAGCTGTGGAAAGGGATGAATTAAACCATCCGCGATATTGGTCAGAGCCTTCCAAGTATAGATCAGCAGGTCTTTGTAAATCATCGCGCTCTAGTAATACAGCCTGATGAGAAGAACCTGAGTCAAACCATACGTCCATAATATCTGTTTCCTTCGTAAAATTACCGTTAGGGCTTCCAGGGTGTGTAAAGCCTTCTGGAAGTAAATCCTTGGCATCTTTTTGGAACCAAATATTTGAACCGTGAGTACGGAATAAGTTTGAAACATGGTCAATCGTTTCATCTGTAATAATAGGCTCACCATTTTCCGCATAAAACACCGGGATCGGAACCCCCCAAGCACGTTGACGGGAAATACACCAGTCTCCTCGGTCACGTACCATATTATAGAGTCGAGTTTCACCCCATGCTGGAACAAATTTCGTTTCATTAATAGCTTGTAAAAGCTCATTACGAAAATCTTTAATGGATGCAAACCATTGAGCAGTAGCTCGGAAAATTACTGGTTTTTTCGTTCTCCAATCGTGTGGATAAGAGTGAGTAATAAAAGAAATTTTTAATAATGCACCAACTTCTTCAAGCTTTTCTGTAATCGACTTATTAGCCGCATCGTAGAACAAGCCTTCAAACCCTGGAGCTTCATTCGTCATATGACCACGATCATCAACTGGACTTAAAACGCCAAGATTATATTTATTCCCAACAATAAAGTCATCTTCCCCATGTCCAGGTGCAGTGTGAACACAACCTGTACCAGCATCAGTAGTAACATGTTCACCAAGGACAACGAGTGATTCACGATCATATAATGGATGTTTTGCTTTAATATATTCAAGTTCATTTCCTTTAACAGATTTTAGAACTTGAGAATTTTCCCAGCCCATTTCCTTTGAAACTGCTTCTAATAAATCTTCAGCTAGAACATATTTTTGACCATTTACTTCAACAACAACATAATTAAGATCAGGATGAACAGCAATCCCTAAATTCGCTGGAATCGTCCAAGGGGTAGTTGTCCAAATGATGATTTGTGTATCTGTATCTAGCAAGCCTTTGCCATCCAATACATTAAATCCTACATAAATAGAAGGAGAGCGCTTATCTTTATATTCAATTTCCGCTTCAGCCAATGCTGATTCTGAAGAAGGAGACCAATAGACTGGCTTTAATCCTTTATAAATATAGCCTTTTTTCGCCATTTCACCAAAAACTTTAATCTGTTGTGCTTCATATTCTGGTTTTAATGTAATATAAGGGTTTTCCCAGTCTCCTCTAACACCTAAACGTTTAAATTGACTGCGTTGACTATCAATTTGCTCGTAAGCATATTCTTCACAAAGCTTTCGGAAATCTGCAATCGTCATTTCCTTGCGGTTTATACCTTTATTTGTTAACGCCTGTTCAATTGGTAAGCCGTGCGTATCCCAGCCTGGAACATAAGGAGCATGATAGCCGCTCATTGATTTATAGCGAACAATAAAATCCTTTAGAATTTTATTTAAGGCATGACCGATGTGAATATCTCCATTTGCATATGGAGGACCATCATGAAGAACAAACATAGGGCGACCTTTAGTTCGCTCTTGAACCTTTTCATAAATATTCTTTTCTTCCCATGTCTCCTGAATATCTGGCTCACGCTTCGGCAAGTTCCCACGCATTGGAAACTCTGTTTTCGGCATTAATAAGGTATCTTTGTATTCCATTTCCTATTCCTCCTAACATTTCATTAAGAAAAGCGCAAGGCGCCTTGAGCTATTCGCTCATTTCACTCAAAAAAATAGTGACTGTTTTTTCATAAAATAAAAAAACCCCCTCATCCCAAAAAGGGACGAGAAGGTTTATTTCCCGTGGTACCACCCTTGTGGATAGATTGTTATTCTATCCGCTCAAGCATTCTTAACGTGAATGATTCGCCACTATCTACTTATCCCTGTAGGATGTTCAATAAGGAACTCAAGGGTGATTTTCCAATTTTACACTTATTCCGGGCTTCCACCCTCCCCGGCTCGCTAAGCTAAGTTTCTTAAAATTGTACTGTCCCTGTCACAGTTATGATATTTATCTTATTTTTAGATTATATGCATAAAAACGAGTTCTCGTCAAGCTAATGAATCTTCTTCTTGTGCGGATTTTAATTCTGTCGCATCTAGCTCATAATCAAGTAAATGCTCCCAATCATCATTATTAAGTAAATCTAATTGAGCTTCAATAAGCATTTTAAAACGAGTTCTAAATACTTTTGATTGTTTCTTTAGCTCCTCAATTTCAAGAGCAATTTTTCTTGCTTTTGATAATGATTCATTTACAATTCTGTCCGCATTTTTTTCTGCTTCTTTAATAATCAACTTTGCTTCCTTTTGTGCATTTCGCTTTAATTCCTCAGCAGCTTCTTGGGCCACAACAATTGATTTATTTAAAGTTTCCTCAATATTGTTATAATGACTGATTCGTTCATTTTGATCATTTAGCTTCTCTTCTAAATCTTTCTTGTCACGAATAACGATTTCATAATCTTTTATTACTTGGTCAAGAAATTCATTTACTTCATCTTCGTCATAACCGCGGAACCCTTTACTAAATTCTTTGTTATGAATATCTAACGGCGTTAATGGCATCGTGGCCACCTCCCAATGTCTATTTCTGTGATATGTATAAAAAGACAATATAAAATATTAATAAAAAATACAATTCTATCGCATTTAATAACATTCGACAACTTGTTGCAAATTCCTGCAACAATAAGTTATTTTTGCTTACCAGCAGTTATTTTTATTTTATCTTTTTTTGTTTTTCCATCAATTGAAATAATTTTAGAACGCCCATGGCCTCTCACAGAAATAATATCGCACTCACCACATTCAAATGCAGGATTTTCTATCGCTGTCCAATTTACTTTAACAGCACCTTGCTGAATATATGCTTGAGACTTTTGCCTAGAAATATTGTATAAAGCTGAAACAATCGTATCTAGCCGTAGTGAGCTCGCTGTAAGTGATAATTGCAACCAATTCTCTCCTATTTGAATAGCATCGACTAATGGTAGCTTTCTTAAACTAACCTTAGCCCTGCCAATGGACTCTAATTGCAACGTAATGTAATCTTCTATATCCTTGGATACAAAAAACTGAATACGATTTTCTTGAAGTAAAATATCACCAAATTTGCCTCTTTTTAACCCTAAGGACATTAAGCTCCCAAGCACATGAGGATGCTCAATTGCAACAAATTTAGTTGGATAATCAACCTCGAAGAGAGATATCTGGAAGTCTTCTTCCTCACATTCGTAATAATCAGGAAAAATAATGGCGCGTTTTCGTTCAACTGAAGAAGATCCACCAAAC